>JAVVFI010000083.1:0-15634 GCA_032250555.1 Sedimentisphaerales bacterium | reverse complement strand
CCCAATTCTCTGTCCCATTCTCCGCCTATTTCACCAAAATGAGTTGGCGCAACCTTGCGTCGCAAATTCACTAAAGTGAGCACCTCATTGCTGCCTTTAATCTCCAGCACACCTAAAAGTTTCTTCTCATTATAAAAATCTCTTTGCCTTTTTATATGGTCATGCGCAATCGCGAATAACTTTCTGTCCTGTTCCTCTGGCCAGCCAACGATATATTTCCCGTCCTTCCTGACAGCTAAATAAAACTCCTCACCAAACGCGGATTCAACTACACAGGTATCATCGCCTTCAGTCATCTTAGTCGGTATCGGCGTCAGAGATTCCTTCGTTACAGCCTGAACTGCGTCCTCCGGACCAAAACGCATATCACTAAATTTCACATTAACTTTGGCCGCAATGTTTTTACCTTCGTCTAATAGTTTTATCCTGCTGATATAAACCAGTTCATCCAGAGATGTCCCCTCTTCCCCCCGCTGTTTACTCCGCAAAACCAGCTTGTGCGTTTTTTCTTTGGTCTTAAGATATACAGTCGCCGTATATAGATGTCCATGCAGAGATTCGTCACTATTGAAAATCACAGTCGCAGCAAGATACCGCAGCGGATAAGGCTTGCCCGAATATTCCTTAGCCGCAGGTGAGTAATCTGCTTCACCTGTCTTTTCGTTATACTTGGTAGTTTCAATAAACTTCCAACTGCGGCGTATCTCCTCCTTTTCAGGATAAAAGCGAATCTCCCGAACAGGCTCAAAAGTAAAATTCCTCACCTTGCCGAACTGAACATCTTCACCGGTTACCATATCCTTGGTTTTAAGCGTGCCTCCCCTCGGTACATTCAGCTTAAAACTGCGGCCCGGCGTCAGCGAAATCTTACCCGTCAGGACCTTCCCGTCGGAAAAATATACCGCCGCAGTCCTGCCCCCGCTTTTCTCATCTGCGGTCTCGCCAAAAAGATCTTCCAACGAAGCTCCGCATACCAAACTGCCCGGCCAGACTAAAAGGCAAAAAACGCAGAACCAAAATTCAAAATTACACCTTTTCACATATAGCCTCTTTTCTCTGCACAATTATCCAATTCATCTAAATTAAAACAGATTCATCTTACGTCGCATCGTCCATTCCAACATAAGAATAATCAAAAATATTACAATATATATGTACTTATCCTGAACCAGCGGAATCTCCACGCTAACCGCATAATCTATAATTCTGCTTCTCAGTGCCTCAACTAAATTATCAACTTCATTCTCTCGAAAATACGAACCCCCGCTTCGCATCGCCAGGTTGTCCAGAAACGCATGGTCAACTTCAAGATTAGCACCTTCATTCACACTCGGGCCCACCGTTAAAGTTTTTTCATAAGACTCTAACAATTTCTCTCCAACATGTGCATCAACTTGAAACAGGTATTCCGCCCTCTTGGAAAAAACCATTTCCGCCCTGAAAGTATTCTCTCTCCCCATCACAGGTTCGACAGATACAGACTGAGGTTCCTCACCCGCCTTCAACGTTGCCTTCAAATGAAGCTGCCCGGGATTATAGCGCCCGGCCACCCGAATCGTCGCACTGGCCTGCTCTCCGGGCTTATAACTTTTTTTGTCCCACTTGATCCCGACAAAACGCTCACCTTCTTCCCATTGAGAAAGGTTACGAACCGACTGTCGCCAAAAATGACTGTAAGCCTGCTTAAGCACCTCGGATTCCTGAGTCCATTTCCACATCGTGTTCGTCGCCACTCCCATTGTCTGCCCTTCTCCAAATCGCTGAAGTGCAACCACCGACACCGTCCTGTTACCTAATGAAGCATCCAGAAGATTAACAGCCCCGCTCCTCAAAGGCCCGGACAGATTTATACTCTCGACAGTAGCTCCGGAAGCCTGAGAAAGGAGTTGTGACATTTCGGATACAATACTATGATTTGCCGCCGACAACGGCACGTTAACAGTAAACTGGCCCGTTTGCAGCTTTGGCTCCCCTGCACTTATATTCCACGGAAACAGCGGCTCAATCACCGTCCTCGAATATCCGCCCTGGCCAAAGGAATAATCTCCTCGAAGAAATATCACCGCCCCACCACCACGAACATACTCAACCAAAGCCTGCAACTGCCCTTGCCGCCACTGTGAAGCAGGAAAAGAACCTATGATTACGCATTTATACAAATCAAGCAGACCTTTAGTAGAAGGAAAGCCGGCTTCAAGGTTCTCGTCACCTTTCTGACGACTCCCCCTTACAATAAATCGGTCACTGCTTACCCGAAACAGCGATGTCAGTGCCATCGAAGAGTCGTCCGAAAGTTCCTTGAAAATCTGCCTGAAATCCCATCCCAACTGTTGAGCGAAAAGAAGTACCGAAAGAGTATTTGTACGTACCTCGATTGGAAATATCCGAGTATTGTTCAATGCGGAAAGCTCTCCGTCAATCGTTTCAGCTCGAATACGATACTTTTTCATTCCCATTTCAGATGGGCTCTTAACAGTAAACTTCACCCTCGCTTTAGATGCCCCCAGGTCAACAAATTTCGAATCCCGAGTTACCCAATCCTCTCCGTCTTCTTCTTCCACTCTCACATTCACCTTTTCTGCCGCCGTGGCAAAGCTATAGGAAGCACTGCGGGCCACTACATCAGCGGTCACTTCAAAATCGCTTTGCCCTTCCACAACCTCCGGCGACTCAACTCTTGCTATTGCTATATCATTCCAGGTCTCAGGTTCACTGCCCACACCCGCTATATAAACAGGCACCTCAGGCAGCTTAATATTTTGTACCAACTCGTCACCGCCATCGGTAAGCAGAAGAACGCTCATATATTGGGACGTATCCGGCTTATCTGCTATTGTCACCAAACACTTCCCTAAATCGGTCTCCTTGATATTATCTTCCTGCTTACGACTGCGGCTCGACGGTTCGTACACCTCACTATCAAATTCCATGCTTTCAAAATCTATGTAAGAAGACCGCATCTTTTGTTTAAGATTTTCAAGCATATCATCGGCACGTTTACCTCGGCTGCCTTCGGCGCTGTCCTCGACTTCCATCGAAGAAGACGTATCCACAAGTGCGAGAATCTTCTTATTCTCGTCAGGTCTTTGCATCACATTCCACATCGGGTCAAAATATGCCAGAATCAGCAGCAGCACTATCAGTATCTTGGGTACTACCAGTACCATAGTCTCTTTGGCCGAGTACTGTCTCCGCTGCCGCTGATACAGAATAATCAGCCAGATTCCCAGCCCCAGAATCAGCCCCGCCCCGAGGATCGGATTAAGATGTGTCTGCCACCGAAGCACTCCCATTAGCTTGCCCTCCGGTCGGCAGCCGCATCAGAACGCGATCTGCCAATAACATTCTTAACTTGACGGCTTAGCGACCACAATCTCCCCTTATAGTTCTCCGAGGTCTCAGAGGCCGTCTTTGCACCCTGCATTTTTTCCTTGCCAGCTCGGGATAGTCTTGGCGCGCCCAGCCACCCTTCAGCTAATAAAGCCAGCGTTGCCAGCAGAAGCAAAGGCAAAAACAGCTCTACCGACCTTGCCTGTCCCTTATGGTATTGCTCAAAGTCAGCCGCCTCATCGAAGGGCAAAATCTTATGCGCTATTTCCCCCAAAGCCGGAACTTCCGAGCCTTCGACAAATTGTTCCAAACCCTCTTTCTCCGATGCTCTCACTGATATACAATACTTCTTATCACCAGCCGAAACGAGATACACCCCTGTCCTCGGAAAGGCCGGGACATCCTGCTCTTTGCCTTTCCAATCCATCGAATCACCAACTAAAGAAAGAATCTCAACCTCGCCGCCCTGAGCTCTGATACCACGCGGACGCTCTCCTGCCACTAATGATATCAGACCTTCCTGCCTGGATGAAAATCCCGTCACCGCCATGCGTTGCGCAATCATCACCAACAATCCCGAAGAAGGCAGGGTATTCCAGCGTGAAGTAAAGGCCGTACCGCTAACAAAAACATTGCCTTTACCCATTTTCCTCTGTGCGATTACTACCTTTTGAAAATCAACTCCTAAAAGCGGGTTATACTCACCGGACAATGCCAGCGGATGGAACACGTATGCACTCACAGATTCCAGTTTTGTTTTTCCGGTCGCTTCCTGAATTCGATTCCAGAAATTATTCTTTTCGGTCAACACCTCCAGGCCTACCCCGCGTGCATTCATCTCGCGTGCCTTTATACTCGCGCCGAGCCAATTTGCAAACTGTCCGGACATAGCCATTCGTCCGGGCCTGACCGATGGAACAACAAGAAGATTGCCGCCGTTTTCCACGTATTCTTTCAGCCATGCCGATTCCGCCAAAGCGGATTGCATCCCGGCCCACGTTGTAACAATAAGAATCGGCTTTTCATCGGCAGCTCTCTGACCCAACTGCTCCGCCGTGCTGAACTTCACTACCATACCCGTAAATTGCCCCTGCCCAGTGGGAGACAGCGCAACCGGCAGTACACCGAACTCTTCAGTTGCTCCCCCAAATAAAACCGTCGCCGTCTCCTCGCAAAACACACCTATCCCCGCTTCATTGTCCGCCGAGAAACCATCCCCTTCAATCCACACCTTAATCCAGTGATACCCGGCCTCATCCGGCGTCGTCTCCACTTCAACAGTAACAGCCCTTCCTTCTTCCAATACCACGTTTTCCGTTTTTTTTTGGTCTTGGTTGTCAATAGAGTTAACTCGAACATTGGCAACAGAATTCGAATTATTCTGCACGACCAGCCCGATTCTATAAGGATGTTTGGGCAGAATCTTTTCCTCGGAAAATTGAACCGCCGCTATCGCCACATTGGCCTCGTCACGCTTAGCGGCCTCGACTTTATGAAAATAGATTGTTATAGGTGCCCCCCCAGCTTTAACCTGCGCCAAATCTCTTCCCCACTCATTCCGTTGCATATCACTGAACACATGCACTGCCCCGCCGCCCGTTGTGTCCGCACGAAGAAGCTCAATTGCCCGCGTAAGAGCATTGCCTGCATTTCCCGTCGCTGCCGTTGGTATGATTTTATCAAGCGATTCTATAAGCAAGTCCGTATCGGTAGTTAACGATTCCGCAGCCGGTATCGCCGCCTCATCAACAGACAGTACAACCGCCGCTTTCGTATCACCCTCTAATGCCAAAAGAAGCTTTCTCGCGCCTTCTCTCGCATATTCGAGCTTACTCTTATCGGCATCATAGCTGCTGCCTTCGCTCATTGAAGCGGAATTGTCCACTATTGCTACAACAGAAATCTTACCTCCCAAACCCAGCGAAGTCGCAAATTCAGGACGTGACAAAGCCAGCAGTATAAACGCAATAAGCAGCATCCGCATAAGAAGCAGCAGCCACTGGCGTATCTTGCGATGCGAGTTCAGTTTTGGATCCGTCCGGTGAAAGAACATCAAAGTCGAGAATACCACCGTCCGTTTTTTTTGCTTGAGGATAAGATGAAAAACTATCGGCAGCCCCGCCAACGGTAGAAGATAAAGAAAGATGGGAGCGGGAAATATCATACCATTCTACTCCTCTGCAGAATAGCGTCATACACCTCCGTCCGGGTTTCTGTCAGAATATATTCAGCTCTGATTTTCTGAAAACCGCTCCGTAATTCGTCCAGATAAAGACGAAGCTGCTCAAGGTAGGCCTCTCGTACTCGCCTGAAATCTACGGTCACTTTTTCTTTCGATTCCAGCGAGGTAACATCCGCCAGCCCCTTTACAGACATATTCATCTCCGCCGGGTCCAGAATATGAAACAGCGTAATCTCTTTGCCGTCATAGTAAAGGTGGTTAATACCCTGCAGAATACTCTCCGGTTCTTCCAGCAGGTCGGATATGATAACAACCAACGCCTTGCCTTTAATCATTTCCGCCGCCGTGTGCAGCGATGCTTCTATATTACCTGTGTTCTTCGGTTCGATTTTCTCAAGGCCCTGAAGCATCGGCTTAAGTCCCACAAAGCTCCCCGAAGGCTCGTAGTAATCCCGTATCTGGTTATCAAATGTAATTAGCGAAACTATATCACCCTGCTGCACCATCGAGTACATCATACCCGCCGCCAGATAGCAGGCGTATTCGCTTTTCTGCAGCGGCCCGTCCTGCTTGTATTTCATACTCCCCGATATATCCAGCATAATATAGCATCGGATACTTACGTCTTCATGAAACCGCCTGATAACGTAACGGTCACTACGCGCATAAACCGGCCAGTCAATCTGGGAAACAGGATCACCGGGAGCATATTCGCGGTACTCGGCAAACTCAACTGAAGAACCAAACGCGGGAGACCTGTGAAGACCCTGATGGCTGCCGTCCATCGGCCTCCGTACCCCTATTTCAACTCCACGCAAACGCTCCGCCATTCGTGGTGGAAGGTATTTATAGCCTGTGGACTCAATCATATGCACCTCCAGGTAAATCCGTAGCATATCTCGGATTTACTCTGATTCCTCTCCCACCGTTTCCAGCAATCTTTGTATCACCGCATCCGTATCAAGACCTTCGCTCGCCGCGGCAAAATTGAGAATTACTCTGTGACGCATGACCGGTAAAGTGTACTTCCTGATATCTTCGCATGAAACATTGAAGCGACCGTTCAATACCACATGTGCCTTAGCGGCTAATATCAGAGACTGACCGGCACGGGGTCCGCAGCCATAACGTACAAACTTACTGATAAACTCAGGGGCCTCATCGGACCCGGGCCGCGTTGCTCGGCAAAGCCGTGCCGCATATTTGGCCACATGTTCACTAACCGGCACCTGCCTGACCAAATTCTGATACCTCATAACCGATTTGGCATCGAGAATACCGTCAAGCGACTCTCCATCTCGGCCGGTAGTCGTCAATAGTATTCGCTGTTCTTCTTCAAGGTCGGGATAATCAACCTTAACAAGCAAAATAAATCGGTCCAATTGTGCTTCCGGCAGTGGATAAGTACCTTCAAGCTCTAAAGGATTTTGCGTCGCAAGCACTAAAAAAGGTTCAGGAAGGTTATAGGTATGACCCGATGAGGTCACCTTGCGTTCCTGCATAGCCTCCAGCAATGCAGCCTGAGTCTTCGGAGGAGTACGGTTGATTTCATCGGCCAACAGCACATTGGTAAATATCGGCCCCTGCTGAAAAACAAACCGCCGCTGTCGAGATTCAGGGTCCGTCTGAAGGATATTCGTACCGGTAATATCAGTTGGCATCAAGTCAGGCGTAAATTGAATCCGGTTGAATTTTAACAGCATCGTCTGGGCCAGGCTGTGAACCATTAGAGTCTTCGCTAATCCCGGCACACCCATCAGCAGGCAATGTCCCCGTGCAAAAAACGCGGTAAGAATCTGATCCAGTACTTCCTTTTGACCAATAATGATTTTGCCTACTTCATTTAATACCCTCTCTTTAGCCAAAGCCAGCGACTCGACCGCTTCGAGAGCATCCCTTGGCACTGCATTAGCAGTATCAGCCGGCCGGACTTGTGGCATCCCTTGCTCGACAATCTGCCCGCTTGACACATCGAATTTACACCCGCATTTACAACGGGCTTTTGTCCCCGCTGATACTCGACTGACATCATACTTCCTTCCGCATTCAGGACAGCTCATAGTTGATGTCTTATCTGACATAAAATACCCTCCGCTTTAATGAGTCATTACATAAGTTATAATATTCAGCCCTAATTTCTGAGCATAGATGGATTCATAACCTCTTATCAACGGATAGTAGGCATCCAGCCAGCCTGCTTCAATATCATAAGGACTGTAAAGGACCCGAAGGTCGCCATCAATTGTTACGCCTAATATATATGGTTCGTTATTGAGTTCAGGTTTATTCTTTGCCACAACAGGTGAATACCTGACCTTTTCGATTGGAAGAAGACTGTTGTAAAGATGATGATTTTCTGATACAGGTTCCAGTCTCGCATCTGGTAAAATTTTTGACAGCTCCCGTCGTACCGCCCTGTCGAACGTCCCCAATCCCATACCATTGTTTATCAAAAGCACACCTCCGAAATTAAGATAATGCTGCAAAGCACCTACTGCCTCTGGAGAAAATGAGAAATCGTCCAGACCCGTCAGGTAAAGAAACGGATACGAAGAAAGGTCATCTTCTGCAGCGTCAACCGCTACACGCTTCAGATTGACACGAATCGCGGTGTACTGCCGCAGTTTCATCAGCAATGCAGTCGCCCCGCCGGGATGAACATTCCACGCCCCTTCATGCTTGAGCTGAGCAAACACAAATTCATCGGTAGGTCTTTTCTCGTCCGCCTGGCCGAAAACTTCCGGCTGCCCTTCTAAAAGCCCTACCTCCGCATAGCCCACAACATACGCAGCTAAATTCAATCCGATTTCATTGGCACTTTTTACATCGTAATAAACCGCCTTCGGAAGTTTCCCAAGTCTCGTCAAATCACGATTCCAACCGCAGCCCAATCCATATTTCGAAACCAGCACACCAATCCGGCTGCCGATATAGATCCCCTCCAGAAATGGATTCGTGTTTCCAGGCTGTTTCGGATACTTTACCTTCTCCACATCCGTCATCATGTGATAAAGTGGATGGTCGGCAGGAATCTCACGAAACCGGCTTTCTGGAAATGCCTCAAGAAAAACCTTCTTGGCTGATTCATAAAAGTAAGGTGACCCCGCAATCGAATCACAGATAACCATACCCCCGTTCAATACGTATTCACGCAATGCCTGAATATGCGTCTGGCTAAGCCTCAGTGTCCGAACACCGCTGAATAATAACGCCGGCAGCTTTTTGGCATCGAAATGAAAATCATTAAGATTTACGTTCTGCCAGTGATATTTCAAATCCATCGGCCGCCCGTTTCCCACGAATTTTTCCATATCCGTAGGGCACAAATTCCAGTCGGCTATATCCATCTTCTCCCCGCCCGAATCAACAAAAGATGCTGATTCCCCCCATATCACCTTGCCTACCAGATAATCCGGCTGTGGTGGTTTCTTGCGCTCGGTTCGTCGCAAAGGTGTGGCCGGTAAAGGCAATGGCGGAAGCGCTTCAGCGGCACTCAAATGTTTCGGTGGGGCCTTTGGTTTTGTTTCATTGCCTAAATAGGTAAGCCAGTCGTTCTCTTTCCCAATCACCGGTACACAAACTGCAAATATACAAACAATGAGTAGTAACTTGAGAAATCGAGACTTCTCCTTGGAACTCCCTAAAGAGACACTAAATGACTGAAAGACATTAGTTGTTCTGTTTGTCTTCATCGCATTTGCCCTCGTCACAAAACTATCCAATCAGGTTTTGTCAGGTGGAATAACCGCGTTTGACCACCCTGGAACAAAATCTAAACGCACCCCCTCTTCGATTATAAAAACCCATACTATTATAAACAATTTTCAAAGAAAATTCAATTCATATCTGTAACAACCCGAAATAATTAATGCCTAAATATTACCGTATTTTATTGCCGGAAATAGACTTAGAACAACAGATCCGTTAATCAAGGCTTCAGCCGCCCTGCTGATTCCGATAATAACCTCTGAAAAAGAATTTCTCTGACTTCTCTCACATTTAAAGCTCAATGCCAAATTCTCTCCTTGTCTTATTTTACCTCTTTTGTTATCCTTTAATCCACTCGTTCCGGGCTTTTTATGAAAACATAGCAAGGGCACCAGCCAAAATATATGCAACCTTTAAAAAATGAGGAGAAAAATATGAAATCGCTAAATCGTCGAGATTTTATGAAAGATTCAATAGGCGCTGCCGCTTCGTTAACTATTTTGTCTCAAACTGCAGGTATGGCAGCTAATAATAAAGTTGTCTTGGGAATAATGGGAGTCGGCGGTCGCGGACGCGCTCTTTTGGATAGCCTCGTAAAAAGAAAAGACGTTAAGATTAAATATATCTGCGATGCAGATACCCGAGCCTACGGCCCTGCGGTAGAAATTGTAATGGAGGGCCACGACTACAAACCTAAATTCGTTCAGGATTTCCGAAGAATGTTGGACGACCCTGAGATCGACGCAATCATTATCGCCACTTCAGACCGATGGCACGCCCTGGCCACAATTATGGCATGTCAGGCCGGAAAAGACGTCTATGTGGAAAAACCGTTATCTCTGAGCATTTGGGGCGGCAGAAAAATGGTCGAAGCCGCTCGAAAATATAAACGTGTTGTCCAGGTCGGTATGCAAAGCCGAAGTGCGCCTTATACCGACAAAGCCGCCGACTACATCCGCAGTGGAAAATTAGGGGACGTTCATCTGGCTCGCGTTTTCCTCATGCAGCAATCCCCACCAATCCAAGTCGCCCCCGTACAACCTGTCCCTGAAGGCATCGATTACGATTTGTGGACCGGCCCTTCACCTTTGATGCCCTACCGACCCGGCAGATGGTTCTGGAGGCTGTGGGATTTCTATGTCGGCTATATTATGGCCGATATGATTCATCAGATTGATTTGGCTCGTTACCTCGTTGGCAAAGATTATCCCGATACCGTCTGTAACGCCGGTGGAGTTTACCACTTCAACGACGGCCGCCAGCAGCCGGATACTCAGTTCGCAACACTTGAGTTCGGCAAACTCACAATGCTCTTCGAAGCTTCCCTCTGGTCACCATATATGCATCGAATTGTTCACCTAAGAGATAAAACTAAATTCCCCGACTGGCCGTTCAGCGCTACAAAGGTGGAAATATGCGGAACCAAAGGCACTATGTGCTTCGGAAGACACGGCGGCGGTTGGCAGGTGTTTGAAGGTGACGCAAGCGTAAGGGAAAGCAAGGCGGTCGTTTCAGAACCAGCTATCTTAAAATTCGGCAGCATTATCGATGAGCATTTTGAGGATTTCATAAACTGCATCCGCACCCGAAAAACACCTAAAGCAGATGTCGAACAGGCACACCGTTCAATGGTATTATGCCATCTGGCCAATATCTCATACCGGGTTGGAAACAGAAAACTGAAATTTAACAGCGAAACTGAAAGGTTTATAAACGACACTGAAGCCGACAAATACTTAAAAGCAAACTATAGAAAACCCTGGGTCATACCCGAGGTTGTATAGAAAAAAAATCAGAACAACTTGTATCGATACATACCGGATAATTTGACTTTCGTCACCCGTGATGTTACCATATAGCTCGTTCCATAATAGCTTACATAAAACTCGGAACTCATAGGAGGACGACCTCTTTACTTCTGAGAAAATCGGAGAACAAAAATGGAAAGGCCTATAGCAAACAAAAGACCGCCAGGCTGGATGTCAGCAATAATTGTTATTTGCTGTGCACTCCTGTTCTATAGCAGCACTGGCATCTCACAAACATCTCCTCCCCAAAAAGCCTCATCAGAAACGAAAGTAAAAGGTATCGTCAAAATAGCTGCCATTGGACCTCGGCCAATAAACGTAGATAGCAATACCGAACCCCAAAAAATAGTAAACAAAATGATTTCCCACTGGAAATCCCGATTCGCTCAGGTCCTGCCTGACCGGCCTGACTTAATCGTCGTCCCCGAAGCCTGTGACCGCCCGACAGGCCTCAGCCTCGAAAAACGCCTTGAATATTACCGTCTGCGCAAAGACCAGGTACAAAATTTCTTCGCCAAAGTCGCCAAAGAAAACAAATGCTATATCGTCTATTCCGCTGCAAGAGAAATGGCGGATGGCACCTGGCGCAACTCCAGCGTAATGCTCGACCGAACTGGCAAAGTCGCAGGCATCTATAATAAAAATCACGTCGTCATCGAAGAGACCACCAAAGCAGGTATCCTTTGCGGCAGAGATGCCCCCATCATCAATTGCGATTTTGGCAGAATTGCGCTTGCGATATGCTTTGATTTGAACTTCGATGAGCTTCGGCTTAAATATAAAAAGGCCAAACCGGATTTGCTGATTTTCTCATCGATGTATCACGGAGGATTAATGCAGGCATACTGGGCCTATTCCTGCCGTTGCCATTTTGTCGGAGCCATTGCCGGCAGAGCAACACCCTCCGAAATTTACAATCCTTTAGGTCAGGTTATCGCCTCTAATACAAACTACTTTGACTATACGATTGCCGAGGTCAATCTTGACTGCCGTCTTGCCCATTTGGACTATAACTGGTCTCGTCTCAAAGCTCTTAAAGAAAAATACGGTCCGAAGGTCAAGATTACCGATCCCGGCCGTCTCGGCTGCGTATTAATTGCCAGCCAACATGAAACTATCAGCGCCGATGAGATGATTAAAGAATTCGAAATTGAGTTACTGGATGATTACATGGCAAGGGCATTGGCCCACCGCCACACTCCGGGAAATACCGAATGAGGAGAAAAATATGAAATCAATAAATCGTCGACAATTTATGAAAACTTCCATTGCCTCCGCCGCCGCCTTCACAGCATTCCCTCAAGGCAAAGCTCGCGGAGCAAATGAAAAGGTCATTATGGGCGTAATGGGACTGGGCGGCCGGGGAACATATCTGGCCGAGTCATTCGCTATGCGGCCCGATGTCGAAATCGCCTATCTCTCCGATACAAACACCAGGCGATTCGCCCGAGCACGAGAGGCGGTGGAAGAAGCTCAGGGCAAAAGAACAAAACTCGTACAGGACTTTCGCAAAATCCTCGATGACCGCAACGTCGATGTACTCGTCAACGCCACCCCCGACCACTGGCACGGACTTGGAACTATCATGGCCTGTCAGGCGGAAAAAGACGTCTATGTCGAAAAACCTATGTGCCACAATATCTGGGAAGGCAGAAAAATGATCGAGGCGGCCCGAAAATACAAAAGAGTCGTCCAGGTAGGTATGCAGTCACGAAGCGCAGCATACAGCAGGAAAGCAAAGCAATACATTGAATCCGGAAAAATGGGCGAAATTTACCTCGTCCGTGTTTTCAATATGATGCAGCACTCTATGATGAGAGAGGCTCCCAACCAGCCGGTCCCTGATGGATTCGATTATGATATGTGGTGCGGTCCTGCTCCTATGCTGCCGTATAATCCCTCCCGTCGCTGGCTCAACCAGTGGGAATACAGTTGCGGGCCGATTCCCGGCGATGCCATTCATCAGCTTGACATTGCCCGGTATCTGCTGGGCGACATGCCATACCCGAAATCAGTCTCTCATGCCGGTGGCGTATTCGGCCTTAGAGATGGCCGCCAAACTCCAGACACCCAGATGGCAACATTCGAATATGACAACCTTACTTTAATGCTTGAATCAGCTCTCTGGACACCATATATGAAAAAGACACCCGTCAACATCCGCGATTCGGACAGGTTCCCGAATTGGCCTTTCAGCAGTACAAAAGTCGAAATCTTGGGAACAGAAGGTTTCATGCACTTTAGCCGGCACGGCGGCGGATGGCAGGCCTTTGATTCCGACTGCGAAGTGGTACGCTCTGAATACGGGCGTCAGGGTGACAAAGAACACAAGGACAACTTCATTGATTGTATTCGTACGCGTAAAAAAGCCAACGCCGATGTGGAAATGGGACACCAGTCTGCGTTGCTGTGTCACATGGCAAACATATCGTATAGAGTGGGCAATAAACAACTGGAATTTGACCCGAAAACCGAATCATTCACCAACTCCGATCAGGCAAATAAATACCTCAAACGCAAGTATCGCGAGCCATGGATCATCCCGGAGAAAGTATAAAGCTATGTTGAAAAGAGTTCTATTGTCTGCGGCCATCGTTGCGGTGTTGTGCAATTGTGCCTGCTCCAAATGGCTTGAAATTTCTAACCTCAAGATAAAGCAGGAACCAACAGAATTAGGCGGCCCCAAAACAATCATCGAGTATGATATTGAGGATTCCAATATCTCACCGGAATCCCCAGCTTATGTCTTTCTCCGCTACAGTAAAGACAAGTCCAACTGGCGGCTGATTCCAAAAGATTCTCTTCGGGGCAACGGCTTTGATATCGTTGATAAACCGGGACACAAAAAGGTCATCTGGTGGGGAACCGAACAAACAACCTTCACTGAATTAGATAAAGTCGATATTCGCCTCCGCGGCATTCAGATGGTACGTGTCCCCGCCGGAAAATTCATAATGAAAAGCCTCCCCGGCGGCGGACGAGACGAATCGAAGGAAACAAGACCCAGCTCCGACCTTCCATTATATTTTATGGCAAAGTACGAAACCACAATTTCAATGTACACCGACTACCTCAACGAAGTCGGCGCAGAAGGCGCAGGCTGGAACCAGCGTATGACTAATACCGACCGCTGCGGCATCATCCAAAATAGTGATAATACCTATAGCGTAGCACCGGGACGTGACAACTATCCGATTACATATATATCATGGTACGATGCAACGAACTTTTTACAGTGGTGCGGCTTGAGACTGCCTACCGAAGCCGAATTCGAAAAAGCACTCCGCGGAGGACTCTTTTTAGATGGCGACGCCGCTAAAAAAGATTCCAATCTAATGCCCGAAAGACGCTATCCCTGGGGCGATGAGGCGCCTAATGCAAATGGCGTCTTTCGATGCAATTACGATGGCGCAGACGACGGCTTCGAATACACCGCCCCGGTGGGAAGCTACGACATATTCAGCAGCCCTTATGGAATCTGTGATTTGGCTGGCAACGTCGCCGAATGGACTCTCGACTGGTACTCGACCTCATTCCATACCGGCCTCGACGGATTCCGAATGGTCAGGGGCGGCTCATGGATGGCCGTACCCATCGCCTGCGACGCCGTCACCGGAGCCACCCAGCTCCCCTTAAAAGAAAGCAGCATAATGGGTTTCCGCCCCGCAAAGTAACCTCCTTAGTAGGGGCAACCCCATATGGTTGCCCTTTAACGTTTACGATTCCGTGAAAATGATTCGGCATAATAATATATCGATCTGTCTGAACCGAGGGAAACTTATCACCCACCTGTTATGTTTTAACCGGATGTTACATCTGGATTTTCTTCATCTGTTCCCCAATTGAGAGGATTTTCGGCAATATACTGACGAACGTGATTCAACTCTTCTTCACTTCGGATGATGTGTTCGTAATAATTTCGCTGCCACAATTTACCACCAAACGGTGACCATCCCTTTTGTTTTACACCCCGAATGTATTCATTGGTTGTCATCGTCTTGAACCAATTCACAATATCCCCCAACGTAGGGGCAACCCCGTGTGGTTGCCCTGATCTGCCACGATGCTGTCCCGTTGCGCCACTCGTAGGGGCAACCCCATGTGGTTGCCCTTTAACGTTCACGATTCCATGAAAATGGTTCGGCATAATAATATATCCATCTATCTGAACTGAAGGAAATTTACCGCCCACCTTCCCCCACCACGTACTCACCATAATACCGGCCTCATTCATTTTCATCTGGTCATTCACTATATCCCCAAACATACACACATGCCCTTGTACACACATCGTAACAGAATACAAACCATCCTGAGAATAATCATATCCCTCAAGACGAATGGAACGTCGGTGATGGATATCAGGATCATATTTCCCGCACATGAAATAATTTTATGATATATCCATTGAATTGCAAGAATTTAGGGATTCCCATTGGATATATTCGCAGGACATGTAGGGGCAATTCATAAACCACCCGGTGTATTGTTTGCTGTAGGGGCGGTTCGCGAACCGCCCTCACTACGTATCTTTCCTTTTGTATTGTACAATATAGGGGCAATCTCACGTGCTTGCCCTAATCTGCCACGATGTTGTCCCGTTGCG
>JAVVFI010000082.1:0-15697 GCA_032250555.1 Sedimentisphaerales bacterium | reverse complement strand
CATGTCCCATCGATATTTGCCCATTTGCGGTTCGATGAACTTCCAGTAAATTCTAAAATAAGCAATTGTCGTCATCGGGTGGTCTTTATTTTCCAGATTGCCGTCAAAATCCTGATAGACTATGGGCTTGCCTTCTGTCCAGCCTTTTGCCGCATTTAACTCATCGCCGTTGAATCTTTGAAAGGTCATAAAACCGATACCTGGATTTGTGAGGACATCATCAATTTCTGTTGGCCGGACTATGACTGTTTCCTGTGCTATGACCTGAATACCGGGTGTTACGATTAATGCGACTGTAAATAAAATGCCTGTGATTAAACGTGAGGTATTCATAATAAATTTTCCTTTGCCTTAATATGAAACTGCTTGTTGAAGATTACCTGTCCGAAATAGAATAAAATAGATAATAAAAGTGCGTTAGTACGAATATGAGGTGTTTATTTCGGCTGGAAATCGAACTCATGGCCAACTCCTTTAAAACTATATACTTGACCCGGAAACGAAGATACATTATATTTTTACTGTATTTTGTGTCAATGGAATTAAGTTTCTCGTTATTCTTGACAAAACAACTGGGATGATGATATAATACTGAGAAGATAAATTAGGAGATTACTAAATGATTGAATATACACAATATTTGGGGTTTTGGACTCCTGGTCCAATGGAGCTTATCATTATCCTTATTATCGCGGTGCTTCTATTCGGCAGGCGACTGCCTGAGATTGCCCGCGGTCTTGGTAAGAGTATGACTGAGTTCAGGAAGGGAATTCACGAAGCAGAAGAAACCAAAGATGAGTTAGTCAACGACGTCAGGGAAATGGGCGATGAGGTGGCCAAAGAGGCCAAAAACGCTGCCGGTGTTGATGAGCCGGAAGACGCTATGAGCTAACTCGTATCAGATATGAACCATCTCGGACTCCTCACTTGTCTGTATAATGGGCAAAAACAAAAAGAAGAAGAAAAAACAAGACCCCGTCGATAGCACAATGAGTCTGGGCGACCATCTTGAGGAGCTGCGCGGACGTTTGATTCTTGCATTCAGCGGCCTACTTATCGGAGCGATAATTTGTCTCTGTTTCGGCTCGCAGATTATCAAATTCGTAGAAAAACCATATCGCAAAATATATAAGACCGAAGAGATTAAATCTCCGAAAAAAGACAAAACAATAGAACTAATAGAAAATCGGTTTAACGATATACGTCAGAAATTAGCCGATGATCCAAATACCCCAAACGTTGGTCGGGAAACCGAGGAATTCGTGTATTTGTTTTGTAAAGAGGTCCTTTTCGCATTAAGTAATGACCCTAACTTTGCTTCCAAGAGCCCATCATCAAATCAAGCATCTCCATCTCCCCGCCTTCAAATACTCCGCCCGGCTGACGGCATAATCAGTTATATCAAAATTGCTTTAATCTCCGGTCTGCTTCTGTCGTCTCCCTGGGTTTTTTATCATATATGGATGTTCGTCGCCGCAGGGCTTTACCCACATGAAAAAAAATACATTCACACGGCGGTGCCATTTTCCGCAGCATTATTCGTTACTGGTGCTTTGTTTTTCGTTCTTATTGTGGCTCCGTTAACGCTTAAGTTCCTTGTGAAGTTCAATGAAGGCGTGCTTGGCGCCAGGAGCAATTTTACTTTTGCCGACTATATTTCATTTATTACGATGCTCATGCTGATTTTCGGTGTGGCTTTTCAAACACCAATAGCGATATTTTTCCTGACGAAAACCGGTTTGGTCTCAATCGATAGCTTGCGCAGATCAAGAAAATTTGTTCTGCTCGGTATATTTATATTAGCAGCTATGGCCACTCCACCGGATGTAATCTCTCAGGTTACCCTGGCTATACCGCTTTATGCCCTGTTTGAGATAGGAATACTATTGAGTCACTTATCTAAGAAGAAGAAAGAAAAACAAAACAGTAAGGATTAATACTGACCATCCTACGTAGTGTACATATTTTACCAATGTATGTTAACACTGATTAACACAAACAGAATGGTTCCTCCGATAGGTCCAATTGGATTGGACTATATTGGTACGAGTGCCAGCAAAGCCGGGATTGAAGTTGATATAGTGGATTTGTGCCTGTCTGATGATCCATTGAAAATGCTTGAGGGATATTTTTCTGCAAATAGCCCGCAACTGGTGGGGATTTCGTTTCGTAATACGGATGATTGTTTTTGGCCGAGCGCCCGGTGTTTTGTCCCTGAGCTGGCTGAGACTATAAGTAAAATACGCAAAATGACCGATGTGCCAATCGTAATCGGCGGAGTCGGATTTTCGATCTTTGCCCGGCGTATTGTAGAATATACCGGTGCGGATTTCGGGATTTGCGGCGATGGTGAGCAGGCGATAGTGTCACTTTACAACGAATTACAGCAATCGAGATGGTTTGAACGTATCGATGGATTAATCTGGCGAGCAAATGGGGATATTTACAGTAATCGGCCAAGCTGGCCTATTCCGCTTTCTTTGCCGACAAGTCGTGACCAAATCGATAATCTAACTTACTTTGAGAAAGGCGGGCAATGCGGTCTTGAGACAAAGCGCGGCTGTGACCGCGGATGTATTTATTGCGCCGACCATTTGTCCAAGGGAGCCGCAATCAGACTCCGGGAGCCTTCAGAAGTGGCAGATGAAGCCCAATCCCTCGTATCCCAGGGAATTGAGGTATTACACCTGTGTGATGCAGAATTTAACATTCCCCGTGAGCATGCTTATGCGGTTTGTGAAGAGTTTATTCGATGCTCGATTGGCAAAAGCCTGAGCTGGTACACATATATGTCAGTGATACCGTTCGATGCTGAACTTGCTAAAGTTATGAGAAAAGCGGGTTGTATAGGTATTAACTTTACTGGTGACTCGGCGAGCTCTTTGATGCTGAATACTTATCGTCAACCTCACACTAAAGAAGATATTGCCCTGGCGGTGCGCTGGTGCCGGGATAATGATATCAATGTTATGATAGATTTGCTTCTCGGAGGGCCGGGCGAAACGCCGGATACAGTTAAACAGACAATCGATTTTATTAAGCAGATTGAACCTGATTGCGCCGGTGCATCACTTGGTATCAGAGTTTATCCGGGTACTCCAATGGCCAATATTATGGCGAACGAAGGCGAGGCTGAGAAGAATCCTAATATCCATAGAAAATACTCGGGGCCTGTCGATCTTTTTCAACCGACCTTCTATATATCGCAGGCTTTAGGTCAGCAGCCGGCAAGACTCGTAAAAGATTTAATAGCAGGTGACAAAAGATTCTTTGAGCCGGCAGAGCCGGAAGCGCTTGAGGGTGGGCAATCGAAGGACCACAATTATAACGATAACCTGGAGCTAACCGAGGCAATCGAGAACGGTCAGCGGGGGGCATATTGGGATATTCTCCGTAAGCTTCGGGCCGACTAATCAAGGACAATCTCATCCTGATATGCCGGGACGACTACCTGCCAGTTTGTTTTTTCTCTGAGAAAATCGCCGAATGCGTGTGCGCTTTTTGTTTCACCGTGCACGACGAAAACTTTACGTGGCGGTTTCTTAAGCTTGCTTAACCAGTTAAAGAGTTCGTTCCTGTCCGCATGGGCTGAGAATCCGTTGATGCGTGTAATTCTTGCTTTGACCTGATGATTTTGGCCGTGTATTCTTATCTCCTTTCTTCCTTCTAAAATTAATCTTCCGAGTGTTCCCTCAGCCTGATATCCGACGAACATTATAGTGTTTATCGGGTTTGAGATATTATTAACCAAATGGTGTTTGATTCTTCCGCCTGTGCACATTCCGGAGCCTGCAATAATAATGCACGTTTCCTGAATATGGTTTATTCTTTTCGATTCGTCGGAAGTTCCTGTCATTGTTAATTCGGGGAATTTGAAAGGAGATTCGTTATGACGGACATGTTCAGTCATTTCTTCATCGAAAAGCTCTCTGTGATTCTGGAAGACTTTTGTGATTCTTGAAGCCATCGGGCTGTCTAAGAAAACCTTCATACGCGGAATAGTGTTTTCGAGCATCAGCTCATTAATATAATACAGAAGCTCCTGTGAGCGTTCGAGCGCAAAGCTTGGTATTACAATATTTCCGCCTGGCCTTGTTGAGTTAATAACATCGGCAATCTTTTTCTTGGTATCTTCTTTTGCCTCGTGGACCCTGTCACCATAAGTCGATTCGATGAGTACGTAATCGGCCTGCTCAAAAGAAGTGGCGTTCTGAACGATAGGCCTATCCGGCCTGCCCATGTCACCAGAGAACAAGATGGTGCGCTGCTGGCCGTTTGCATTTACCTTAATCTGTATTATGGATGAGCCGAGAACATGGCCGGCATCGAAAAAAGTTGCTTCAAGGCCATCAGCAATTTGTATAGGCTGTTTGTATTTCACGGATAAAAAAAGCGGACAACAAACTTCGACATCCTCAGTAGTATATAAGGGTTTTTCAGGAAAAGGGCCCTTTCTGCCTTCTTTCCGGTGTCTTTTAAGCTTGTATTCGGCATCTTCTTCCTGTATCTTGGCCGAATCCAGTAATATTATCTGTGCAATCTCTCCTGTTGCGTGCGTACCATATATTTTACCTTTGAATCCTTCTTTGACGAGCTTTGGCAGCAGCCCGCAGTGATCCAGGTGGGCATGGGTTAAAAGAACTGCGTCTATACTGTTCGGCGGGACTTCAAAAGGTTCCCAGTTTCTAGCCTTGAAATGGCGTTCCTGATAGAGGCCGCAATCCACGAGAACTTTAGTACCATTGGCCTGTAACAAATGACGGGAGCCTGTTACGTTTTGAACTGCACCGAGAAAATTCAACTTAAGCTGCATGTTTTACCTCATTTTGACAAATGTTTTTTAACATATTAGATGTTACTAATATATGAGTATGATGTCAAGAGGAATATAAGAGACTTGAAGCAGCGGATTCGATAAAAACGTTTTTCGTTGCCAGTGTTTCTTACTTAGTAGTCTTTGAATTTTCTCATCCAGAGGGGCCAGTCGGAGGATTGTACGCCGCCTGCCATGGTCCATGGACCGGAGGCATTAAACCATTGGTGCCACTTCAATTTCCACAATTCTTTTAGACCCACCTTTCTGACAGAGCCATCCTTAAACACGCTATTTATGCCCGCATCGTGCCGGTTTATGCAGAAATAGTGCATTTCGTTATAGTTATTATGTGTAGTCTGCGAGGTGTTGGGTGGGTAACCCTCGTCCGGTGGAGGCGAGTTCAGATAGTGTGGGCGAGCGCCCTGCCGAACGCAATCCATCAGTACCGGGACATTCATCGAGGAATAATTCCACCTGTCCTCCATAACCCAATCGTTTAGGCCGTAGCTGCAAAACATCTTAGGTTCAAACAATAACCATGCGTGATATTTTGTACCGCCTCCTATGTATTGGAAAGACCAGAGACGTTTTTTAATGGCACTGTCGATACGTGGATCTGTGATTAGTTCATTGGGGTTTTCGACGTAGTGCTTTTTTGCCATTGGACATAAGAATAGTGAATCTTTAGCGTTCAGGAAGTACGGCTTCAAAGGTTCTATCCATGTGTTACCACCTGACCGCTTAAAGAACTTTCCATCGTTATTAGCTTTATACATGGAGAAGAAGATGTCCCATTGGTGCAAATTAGATTGACAAGTTAGTGATTTTGATTGTCTTCTAATCCGCTGCAATGTCGGCAGCAAGATTGCAATTAACAAAGCAATGATTGAAATTACGACCAAAAGCTCTATTAACGTAAACCCAAGTCGTTTACGCATAACGGTTCTCCTTCTTCGTATTAAGAAGGTTTTTTCAAGCCGACAATCCACCCCCCCGGACATGAAGAGTCTCACTGGTGGGTATGTCTTACATAATTATAACAAAATAAGAGGTGGTAATGCAATCCTCCGCTTTAATTTTATTGATTTACAAATATTCGGAGCTATAATTTTTTATCAATAAGACTTGATCGCTGATGCGGCAAAAGAGCTTTACTATGGAAGGCAGGAGTTAGAAACATGGTGGTTTTTGTGGGAATTGATGAAGCTGGTTTCGGGCCGCTTCTTGGACCTTTGGTCGTATCGTCGAGCACCTTTTCTCTTCCAAACAATCTTCTGAAAACAGACCTGTGGGAGATTTTGAGAAATAGTGTTGGAAACAGACGCAAAAGGCTTGCAGGACGAATGCTGATTACTGATAGTAAGAAGGCCTACAGCAGGGCTGCTGGAATCAAGCATCTGGAACGAACAGTTCTGGGGTGTCTGAAATGTCTCGGTAAAGAGCCAGGAACACTGGTGGAGCTTATGGAATTGTTATGTCCGAGCTGTCTCAAGCGGTTAAGTGCTTATCCGTGGTACCAGGATGCCGGAAATCATTTTCTATCCGCTGATGTTGCTGATATGGGAATTGCCTCGGCGGTGTTGGCCGACGATATGGCGTCAAATGGTATCGAGCTGTTGGACATGAAAAGCTATTGCCTTGATGTTGGGTATTACAATAAGATGGTAGCTTCTGTTCGGAACAAGGCTAATGTGCTTTTCTCCGCTACGTGCCGGCTTATAAAGTCTGCTTTTGACAATTTCGAGGGTGATGATTTACAGATTGTAGTCGATAGACAGGGGGGACGGATTCACTATCGCAGGCATCTGCAGAGAATGTTTGGCAATACGGAGATGAAGATTCTTTGTGAGAGTCCGGCGGACAGCAGCTATGAAATGAGCGCCGGGAGTAAAAGTATGCGTTTGCATTTTGTAGTTGGTGCTGATGGGCGGTTTTTGCCGGTGTCGTTAGCTTCAATGGTGAGTAAATATTTGCGAGAGCTTTTAGTTCATAATATGAATCGTTATTTTATCGGTTTTCATTCTGACTTGAGACCTACTGCGGGTTACTGGAAAGACGGTTTGCGTTTTATCGAGGACGTGAAGACAAATATTCCGGGCCTTAATGTTGATATGGAACAGCTTGTTCGCAGCCGCTGAGTGACGTATACAGAATGGAGTTACTGTTAATATAATACCAGTCATTTTTTATAATGAGAACAAGAAATACCTTGATAGTGTGTGCAATGAATGATAAATAGAATGAGTTAATATGAAATATTTTTAAGGAGTTTAAATATGTCAAAAAGAGGGGTCTGTAAATATTTTATGTTTGCAGTTTTAGTGTTGTCTGTCTGCGGTTGCGGCCGGCCTAATTTGATAGGTGCTGACGCTGCTGTTTATTCAAGGGGCACACTTTTTGCTGTAGCCAGCCATGATCTTAACAGTGTTTATGCTGCAACAGAGACAGCTCTTAAACAGTTGGAGGTAGATGTCCTCGAAACGGCCAAAGATGTATTTTATGCCAAGATTGTCGGAAAAATTGCAGATGGTAAGACTGTTACGATACGGATGGAACCTGGGGAGAAGAATGTTACCAATATAGAAATTAAAGCAAGCAAGTTCCTGTCGGGTAACGAGGAAAGAGCGCGAGTTGTTTACACGCAGATAAAGCTGAATCTTTGAATAAGTGCGAGGACGAGCGAAGGTAAATAGCAACACAGTGAAAGCGATTTACTGCCGTTCTAATTGCTCGTTAAGGAGACGTATGTGACGGTTCTCTTCTTTAATAATCTTATCGACGGTACTTTTGCTGGCCGGATCTCGAGCAAAGTCTTTTAATCCGTCATAAAAAAAGACGGCTTCCTTTGCTCTTCTTACAGCATCTTTAATAATCTGTTCTTTGCTTTCGGTTCCAGTCAATCTTCCTGATGAATCCGGTTTGTGGGAGAAGACAGTCAGGCCCGCCATGACGTTTGGATTTGACAAAACATAATTGTCAGGGTCGAAGGTTCCGAATTCGCCGGTCTTTTCTGAGAAACGTTTTCTCCTTAGAGCAAGAATCTTTTCGTGTTTGGCTCTCCAGTTGGCCAGCAGGTAATAAATGTTTTGAAGTTCGGGATCATTGAAGAGTTCGGCGGTTTTGAGATAAAATATAGCGCCGTTATGGTCGATTCTCTCGGCTATCTCAAGAATCTCGAAAACGTTAAATTTAGTTTCCATTAGAGTGACTTCTTCAAAAAGCTATAATCTTTTTCTGAACCGGAAAACTAAAGTTTACTCAATTATTTCAAATCGATAATTATCATGCCCGGTTGAGCATCGCTTTTACTCATGTGCATACTTTTCTTCTATTATGATATTATATTCGAAGTCCAAATTCAATTGTTCAGATGTTTTTTTTATTATCTACTTTTTAGTGCTATATCTCAAGAACAGCAGCAGCGCGGAGCTTAGAATTCTTTATCGAGCAGAGTACTTCATTGGCCTGACTTAACGGGAATTGTTCGATAGTAGGAGCGATAGGTATCCGAGCCGCTAAGGGTAAGAATTCTTCTGCGTCCTGACGGGTCACATTTGCAACAGATTTTATTTCTTTTTCGAGCCAGAGATATTTCGCATACTCCAGTGGTGGGACAGGAGTTTCTTTACGAATTGCATTGATAATCAACCGGCCGCCTCTTTCGAGGATGCCGAGGGCATCTCGGACACATTGGCCAACCGGTGTAAAATCCATAATCTTGTTTAACTTGTTGGGCGGGTGGTCACCGGACCGACCTGTCCAGACGGCGCCGAGATTTTTTGCTAACTCGGCGTGTTGAGATGTTTTTGTAAAAACATAGACAGGGCTATTGGGGAACTTATATTTGATAATCTGAATTACAATATGGGCTGATGCACCAAAGCCGAACAGGCCGATCTTTTGGCCATCAGTTATATCCGCAAGTCTAAGTGTTCGATAACCGATTACGCCGGCACATAGAAGCGGCGCGGCTTGAGAGTCTGAAAATTCTTCAGGGATTGGATAAGCGAAATCTTCACCAATGACGGTAAATTCTGCATAACCCCCATTTGCGTCTTTGCCGGTCCATTTTGCATTGCTGCAGAGGTTCTCATTACCGGCCTGACAAAAATCACATTTGCCGCAACTTGAAAAAAGCCATGTAATTCCCACGCGGTCGCCGATGTTAAATTTTGTAACATCTTTTCCCTTATCAGCTACATGACCAACTGCCTGATGGCCGGGAACGATTGACGGTTTTGTTGGTCTTAGCCGGCCTTCTGCTTCATCAAGGTCGGTATGGCAGGCACCACAAACAGAAATCTTAATGAGAATCTGGTTATCGTCAACCGTTGGCGTTGGTAAATCGACCAGTTCTAAAGGTTTCTCTTCGATTGGCGCATGTTGATTTAATATCATCGCCTTCATTTTGAGATTTCCTGCTTAAGTCGTTTTACGAAGACCTGATAGCTATCATTACCGAAAAGACAAAAGATGACTTTTTGAAGTCCAGTTTGTCCATTCAGGTATTCTATAGTTGTTTTGAGCATTATTTCGGCACAGCTTTCTATGGGAAAGCCAAAAATTCCAGCGCTGATTGCCGGGAAGGATATGCTTCTAAGATTATATTCGTCTGCTAATTTCAGTGAGTTAAGTGCGGCATTTTTTAACTTTTCGTTTTCGTTACCTTCTCCGGCCCGAGGGCCAACGGCGTGAATTACATATTTTGTTTTGAGATTTCCAGCGGTAGTTATTACAGCACCGCCTACGAAAGTACCTCCTATTTTATTGCATTCGACCTGGATTTCAGGGCCGCCTTTTGTTCTTATTGCTCCTGCAACACCACCACCAAGTATCAATCGTTCATTGGCAGGATTGACGATGGCGTCAGTTTGCATTTCTGTGATATCACCATCATAGAGCTCCAGTAGGCTGTTATTTATTTCTACTTTCATAATGTCTGCTCAGTACAAGATCCCGAATCTCTCACAACGCCACTTATTGGTGTTATCGGTCGTAAAAGAGTTTTCACTGTAATATTTCTACCATAAACAGGACTTTCGATAAACATAAATTGAAGATTGATGCATGCGTCAAAAGTCCAAAAACAGAGCCCCGAACGTAAGTGAGGGGTCAAAAACGAAGGTTAATTGGCCGTTTCCGTACTTTTGGCGGTGGCATCAAGATTGTAAAATATCTTTACAAAGTACCATAACTTGATGGTCGATATTGTAGATGTGAGTTAAAACCTTTAGTTTTTATAGAGCAAATAAATGATCAAAAAAGCTTTTACACTCGTAGAGTTAATATTAGTTGTAACCATCCTGGGCATCCTTGGCGCATTAGTTTTGCCAACATTTCAGGGTCATATTACACTGGCAAAAGAGACGGCGGCTAAAGACAATCTCAAGGTAATCCGAACCCAGATAGAAGTATATAAAATGAACCACAATGGAATTCCGCCAGGATACATAAATGGCTCCGAAGCCCCAACGGCGTTACTTACGCTGCAGTTTACTGCTACGACTACTTTAACTGGAGCAGTTTCCACATCCACAATCCCAGCCGGAGCTTATGTGAATGGTCCTTATATAAAAAAAATGCCAGAAAATCCCTACAACAAATTATCTGATATTGATTATGTAGCTTCTGGTACAGCTTTTTCTGCTGCTGTGGATGGTACGTCCAGTGGATGGTTATATAAAAAAGAGACCGCTGAGTTTAAGATCAACTGGACCGGCAACGACAGTGAGGGCACTGCGTTTATAGATTATTAAACGCTGTAGAAGTGCTCTAAGATGAGTCGAGGTCAATTCTTTTGTCTCATTTCTTCCGAGTTGTTCTGAAATATCTTTTGGCGTTTTAAGCTGGAATGATGTGGACAACCTGCAAAAACAGATTTATAATCAGTTCAGGATTCATTAAATAATTTACGGTATTTGGGGTAGAAAATGACAGGCGGCGGCCGGATTCGAACCGGCGAATAACGGTTTTGCAAACCGTCGCCTTAGGCCACTTGGCTACGCCGCCAAATTCAACAAAAACATAATTCTACAATTTAGTGTCCTTTTTGGCAATAAAATTAGCTTTTATTTTTTTTATGGGGATTATGAGATTTTTGCAATAAATTTGCGAACTGAAGCGTCTGCACGTTTATGGACGTAGTCTAACTATTTTTTGAGAATGAAAATATAATCAACCTGCACTTGTTTGATGACAAATGTACAGGGAGATAAGGTGTTCTTAGTAACATAGAATACTGGTTTATGCAAGGATATTTATGCGACAGATGTTTATCAAAAACTTGATTGTGCAAAAAAAAAACCAGTATAAATGTTTACTGATGACTTTGCTGATTACCTGTTTGGTTTTTGTTCAGATTGGATGCCGAACACCATCGGAACATCGTCAGGAAGCAGATAAAGCTGCTTCGGATATCATTACGGCAAAGCAGGAAGAAGCTCTCGGAAAGACAGAACCTTTCAGTATTGAGCGTCCAAGTGATATATTGAGACGCCGTCTTATGACTGAGCAGCAATTGCTTTATTCAAGTGGTGCTTCATTAGGTACGGATAAGCTTGACAGCGTTGAGCACTGGCCCAAGGATGAATATCCTCAGGCAGGTTCGTCCCCTGACGCCAACATCCCGATTGAACCCAATAAGCCGCTGAAGATATCTTTGGTTGATGCTTTGCAGATAGGGGCGCGCAACAGCGATGAATATCAAACACGCAAGGAAAACGTTTTTCGAGAAGCATTAGATCTCGATTTGGAACGTAATGCTTTTCGCAATATTTTTGTTGGACAGGTTGATAGTCTGCTTAGCACAGACAGCAGCGGCAGCAGAACCGTAAGCGGAACTGAGAACAGTGCATCTTTAGGGCTTAGCCGAAGTTTGCAGAACGGAATTGATTTGAGTGCTGCCCTGGCAGTTGACTTAGCTAATCTGCTTACGCAGGGAGGCGCTTCATCGATGGGTTTGGCGGGGGATGCGAGCATTTCCATTCCCCTGTTAAGAGGTTCCGGCAGACATATAATAACAGAAAGCCTGACTCAGGCCGAGCGAGATGTTGTGTACGCCATTCACGAATTCGAGCGTTTCAAACGTACGTTTGCTGTCAATGTAGCGAGCGAGTATCTTTCTGTCCTTCAGCAGACAGATGAGGTGAGGAATGCAGAGGAGAACTACCGCAGGCGTATTTCGACATCACGTCGTTCACGTCGCTGGGCCGATGCAGGCCGGACAAGCGAAATCGAAGTTGACCAAGCCGTTCAGAGTGAGTTAGGGGCACGTGGCCGCTGGATATCGGCAAAGGAAAGATACAATAATCGTATCGACGCATTTAAGAGTACTTTGGGGCTTCCTACAGATGCTTTGATCGAACTGGATCCGAATGACCTCGAAGAACTTAGAGCTCCGGCGATGAAGATGGTCGAAGAAATTTTAACAGGGCAGATTTCCGAGACTGCTCAGGAAACACCCCCAGCAGATGCACCTGTTGAATTAGTTCCACCCACCGATGATGATGCCGGTCCTTTTGAAATCGATGAATCGAAGGCAGTCCAGCTTGCTCTTGAGAATCGCCTTGATTTGCAGGTGGCTCTTGGCGAAGTGTACGATGCACAAAGACAGGTCGTAGTCCGTGCAGATGCATTAGGAGCAGAGCTTACATTTCTTGGTTCTACGGATATCGGGGCACGCAGGGGAATTGGGTCAGCAAGATCGGAGGATTCGCAGCTTCATTTTAACGAGGGCAGCAATTCAGCATTGCTCAGTCTTGATCTGCCAATCGAACGAACCGCTGAGAGGAATGCTTACAGGAAAAGCCTAATTGATCTGGAGCAGGCAACACGCAATGTGCAGACACTTGAGGACCAGATAAAGCTTTCTATCCGCAATGAGTTAAGGGGTTTATTGGAATTACGCGAGACTCTTAAAATTCAGGCCCAGGCGGTTGCAGTAGCCGAGAAACGTGTAAAAAGCACTACACTTTTTTTTGATGCTGGAAGGACGGAGATACGTAACTTACTGGAAGCACTGGATGCGCTTCTCGGAGCGCAAAACTCGCTGACTTCGGATGTCGTGAGTTATCGAGTTGGTGAGCTGGAATTACAACGTGATATGGGTGTTCTTCAGGTAAACGAAAGAGGATTGTGGCGAGAATTTTCGCCAGAGGTAGTAAAACATGTCAAAAAGTAATTTAAAAAACGGTCGTAGTGGTCTCAAGTCTCCCAAAGTTATTTGGGCGATTGTCATTGTTTCCCTAATCTGTATAATCGTATTATGGCTCAAAGTAGTCAGGGGCAGCGAGCAGGCCGGCAGCGATCTTGTAACTTTTGTTGCTAAACGAGGACCTCTTACCATCAGTGTTTTGGAGTCCGGCACAATAAAGCCGAAGGAACGTCTCATCATAAAAAATGAACTTGAAGGAAGGACATCTATCATCAGTCTTATTCCCGAAGGCACAAAAGTCAAGAAGGGAGACCTTCTGGTTGAACTGGACGCAAGTTCACTTGCTGACTCCTTGATAGACCAGGAAATCATGGTGCAGAACGCTGAAGCCGCCTATATAGATGCCAACGAATCTTTAGCCGTTGCGGAGAACCAGGCACAAAGCGATATTGATGTCGCAAAGCTGACATTAACGTTCGCCGAACAGGATTTACAACAATACAAGGAAGGTCAGTATCCTAAGGATTTTAAGACTGCAAACAACGAAATAACATTGAGAGAAGAGGAACTTACGCGTGCACAAGAAACCCTTGAGTGGTCGCAAAAATTATTCAAGGAGAAGTACCTCTCCAATACCGACTTACAAGCCGACAAACTGGCAGTAACCCGCAGTAATAACGCCTTGGAACTGGCAAAAGAAGAACTTCGTTTACTTGAGGAATACACCCGTCAGCGAAATATTGATCAGTTTGAAAGCGATTTTCACCAGGCGAAGATGGCTCTTGACAGAATAGAGCGCAAGGCCAGAGCTGATGTTATACAGGCAAAGGCCGCCCTTAAGGCCAAAGAACTTGAATATACACGTCAGGTAACCAAATTGGAAAAGATCAAAGATCAGATCAATAAAGCTACTGTATTGTCTCCAGCCGATGGGACAGTAATCTATGCCACCAGTGCCCGAAGGGGAGGCTTCCGTGACAATAGAGAGCCGTTGGATGAAGGCGTCGAAGTTTTCGAGCGGCAGGAATTGATTTATCTTCCCACTGCCACCTCAGCCATGGCTGAGGTAGATATTCATGAGGCGAGCCTTGAGAAGGTTCGATTGGGGCTTCCTGCGGTCGTAACAGTTGATGCACTTCAGGGTCAGACTTTTTTTGGCAGTGTCGGTCAAATTGCCCCCTTGCCTGATCCTGCGAGCATGTGGATGAATCCTGACCTGAAGGTCTATAATTCTGAGGTTTACCTGGAAGGTGATACGCCGGATCTACGAACAGGAATGAGCTGCAAAGTAGAGATCATTGTACAGCAGTATGAGGATGTTGTTTATATTCCTGTTCAGGCGGTTATACGTATTGCGGGTCAGCCGGCGGTGTATGTTGTAAAGGATGGCACTATCGAGGAACGTGAGGTAACAATCGGCCTTGATAATAACCGGATGATTAGAATTATTGATGGAATCCAGGATGGTGAAGTTGTGCTTCTGACACCTCCTTTAAAAGCCGCAGCAATGGATGATGCATCCGGCGGAATGAGCAGCAAAGAGAATGTGTCCAGTGGTGAGATGGATGCTTTGAAGCAAAGAATAAATCAACAACTCGACGAAGCCAATGGATCGAAGGCCGGCGAACCTGATTCCTCTTTGGATATGGAAGAGCGACGGAAGATGCAACAGCAATTACTCGGTGCCGGTAAGGAACAGAGAGAGGGTGCGAAACAGGGAAGGAACCCGGGACAAGGAAGAGGTGCCAGAGACCAGGGATTGGAAAGGAATCGATAGATGGCTGAACAAGCCCATCCAAACGACCATCAGGAAATCGTTCAGCTCAAAGAAGCGCGCAAGATTTACAAGATGGGTATGCAGGAGGTCAATGCCCTCGCAGGTGTTACAATCTCTTTCAAAAAGGGCAGCTTTTGGGCAATTATGGGCCCGAGCGGATCTGGAAAAAGTACTATGATGAACATTCTCGGGTGTCTGGACCGTTTAAGCTCCGGTCAATATTATATCGAAGGGCAGGACGTTAGTAGGCTCGACGATGATTCACTTAGCGAGCTTCGGCTCAAACATCTCGGATTCATATTCCAGAGCTTCAACCTGATTCCGCAGTTGACGGTTCAGCGAAACATTGAGCTGCCGCTCTATTATCTTGGGTGGGACGCTGAACAAAGCGCTGAACGTGCTCGTGAGCTTGCCGATGAAGTTGGTCTTAGTGAACGATTGGGCCATCGACCAACGGAACTGTCCGGCGGGCAAATGCAGCGCGTAGCTATCGCCAGAGCACTTGCAAATGATCCACAAGTAATTTTTGCCGACGAACCGACCGGGAATCTGGATTCTATAACCGGCGAACAAATCATGGAAGTCCTGGCAAATTTGAACCGACAGGGCAAAACTATCATTATGGTCACACATGAGCCCAATATTGCGGCATATGCTGACAGCCGGCTGCATATGATTGATGGAGTAGTGGATAGAATTGAAGTGAGTTCAAATGAGACAAACTAAGTTCGTAAGAAATATCGGGCTCGGCATCGAGAACCTACTGCTTCATAAGCTGCGTTCATTCCTGACTATGCTGGGTGTTGTTTTCGGCGTTGGAAGTGTGGTGGCCATGCTCTCTGTAGGAGAAGGTGCCAGCGCAGAAGCCCTTGAGCAAATCCGTAAGCTGGGTAGTAACAATATCATCATCTCATCGGTCAAGTCTGTAGAAGAGGAACAGGCCACTACTACT
>JAVVFI010000081.1:0-15698 GCA_032250555.1 Sedimentisphaerales bacterium | reverse complement strand
GTCTCGGTCTATTCCAAAAGTATTCATCAAATCTACAGCTCGTTCAATAGCACTTTTGATTTCTCCCCATTTTGATTGGATTAGACTGAGGTTTTGATTTGTGAAATTTTTTACCTGATAAGCTACAGGCAAATCCGTTAAAACAAGACATGATTTCATGATAAAGTCTTTATCAAAACTATTCCTTCGAGCAAGTTTGCCATTAAGCCGATCTACAAAATTAAAGATTTCATCTCGAGCATTGACACCTTCCCACTTTGAGGTAACCATTGAAAGAAGAAGATCAGACTTGCTAAGCTTAGTACCTCCTTCATTGGCCCTAACAAAAATGTCTAATACACGATCATAATTTTGGTCATGCTCAGTATAATAAGAAATTACGTCATCTTTCCAAACAGCTCTATACAAACGATCCAAGTTCATTTGAAAGATCTTGGATTGTTTTTTGGTTGTCTCTTCGGGGAGTTCTTCTTCTGCATTATACTTAAACTCAATAAATCGGTCCTCATTGTCAAAATCAAGAATTTTCCCGACCCGCAACCAGTAATGTTCATCATCATTTTGTGGCACTATTTTAAAGAACTTGAATCCGTATCGAATCCCCATTTCTCCATCATCCCTGTCTAATTTCGGGTCTTTTAAAAGATCTAAATATAAACGATGAGATGCCCAGGCAGATGGGTCATTTTTTCTTCGGTATTTCTTTTTAGTTGTATAAATACCTTTAAGACCAATTATCAAAGAGGTCAATCGCTGCTGCCCATCTAAGACAAAAGTTAAGTTTTGCACTCCATCTGTGATAGCAAGTTCGTTGTGGGTTCCTCCCTGTTTGGCATGATCGACAAATTTGTAGGCTTCCCATTTATCGCGGTTTTCTTGGGCTAATTCCCAGAATAAAAAGGAACTGATCGGATAACCTCGCATAATAGAGTCAAATAGTTGGATAATCTGTTCAGGCTTCCAGACAAACTCCCGCTGTATTGCAGGGAGATAGCATTGGTTATTCAATTGTTTTATAATCGTTGCAATTGTATCTGAACGATAACTCATAGCTTATCCTTTCTGTTAGACTAATGATTTAATTATTTATCCCTCTCAATCAAGAGCTTTTTCTATCTCGCAAATATTTCTTCAAATAGATGCCTCAAAAGAACTGTTGTGCCGTGCACAACCTACAAAGCTGCCATCCACTTTGCTCTTGCGTTCGATCAGTGGCTACCACTTGTCGGTTATACGTACTGTTCGGTACGGGGCCTTCTTACCTGTAAGTATTCGTGACCTTTTGGTGTTACATCAATCAAGTCTCCTGCTTTGAGAATTATCAAATAATGGTTTTCAAGGGCACCAAGAATAGCTCTTCGCTCAGGCGCGTTAGGGATTAATGGTGACCAAAGATTGTCGAAGAGAGAACAAGTAGCGGGTTGTTGTAGTTTAGACAGCCATTCAAGCACTTTTTGCGTGTTTGGAACAAGAAAGAGATTTAGATACTCATATTCCCAGAATGCTGCTCTTGCCCGTTCGGCGTCAAAAACAGCCTTGAGTTGGTTCATCTCTTCTAAGGTTATAGTCAAATTATTCGGATCGAATTTGGGTGCCTCAGGTGGGGGAGGAGGCTTCTCTTTTCGTGATGAGGTTTCCTCTTTTACTCTTTCTGCTTGTGATGTGAATATCTCACTTCCACCCGGAAGTCTGATTCTGGCGATGCGAAGCATTAGTGCTTTGAGAGCATCTCTGAATACCCAGAGAAACACTACTGCTATTATCCCAGCAATCATTTGAGGAGACAACAAAACCTTGAGATAATCTAAAACTGTTTCTGCGATTTCAACCCTTGTCATATTCTAATCCTTTATTTTAAAGTAGGGACAATCACCTTTCTTTTCTTCTTCCTTGTAGTTTCGTTGAAATATTCCACTCCCGGGTGCTTTACACCTTTATGGGTAGAGAATAGCAGAGAAGAAGTAAAAAGGCAAAAGAAAATTTTAGTGAATTAGAGAATTAGCCCTTCCACCCATTCGACTACGCTCAGGGCATGCTCCGCTCAGGATGAAGAAAAGAGGATTAGTGAATGAGGGGATTTAACAGAGGGACGAGAGACGATGGATAATGGATGAGGGATGAGGATTTTAGAGGATTAGGGATTGGTTAATTGGGAAGAAAATATGGGCAACCACGCGGGGTTGCCCATACGTTTCGATTGATTATTGTGAAGGGCGGTTCACGAAGCGCCCCTACAAGGGGATGACGACGATTGAAGATTGGGAGGAAGAAGGGAAAAGAATTTGTAAGGTAAATATCGAATATGGAACAAGTAATGTAGAGTTGCAGCACTTACCCACCTCCAAACAAGTTTGAAGGTGCCACCCTTTTAAATGATTCCCGAGTGGTCGGGATCTTCGATATTGTGAAGGGCGGTCACCTATGGCACAAGTCGCGAAGTAGCCCCTACATATTAATTGATTCCGTCCACCGGGCGAAGTCCAATAAAGGCTCAATTATGACTACAGTCGTTGCTGCTGTCCTTTGTATTTCTCATTTTGATGGTGCTGTTGACGTCCTATAAAACAGAATTTCATAGCTATTTAGTGTTGCGGTTTTGCATTTTTGTATCCATTTCTTATATTTTAAGTGTCAGCTTGTTGTTGACATAATTATTAAGGTGGACTTGTTAGTGAAGACTATATTGTCTTAGAACATTAATAATTTTGGATTGGGGAGGTTTAGAGATGAATTATTTTGTACAAGTCAAAAAGTGGATTGGTGAGATAACAGAAATTGCTGTTATGCTGATGGCTCTTGGCGTCGCCATTGAGATTCTGTTTGGCAGTCAAGTTCCGTTTTTGAGCGGAGTAGTAGCTAATCTCACCGGAATGATCAGCACTCTTGGCGAAAACGGCCTTGTTGGCTTGGTCGCTCTTGGTGTTATTCTGTTCCTTTTTCAGAAAAGAGCAGTCGGACAGCACTCTAATCCGCAAATATAGAGCGGGCGGAGTACTGTATTAGTTGTTTTATCCTGGATCGAAATGGCCTGCTGCTTTTATCGGCGACGGCCATATCGGTCCGGGATTTCTAATAAATAAGCGGATTTTTCGACCGACGGATTTAACAATCCGCTCGAATACCATCTCTTATGGTGGTGCAGGAGAGTGCGGAAACCTTAAAACGTATTTCGCATGTTTGAAAAGGAAAGGAAGGTGATGTAATGCGTAAGGACCCGGTTAGGTTCACGAGCCAGTGGGCTCTTATTGGAGTTATATTATTTTATACAGTTGGTACAGCGCTAATCGCACGGCACACGAAGAAGCTTTTCACACCTGCATCGGCGGGGGGCAGCGAGTACAGCCAGTATTCCAACAGCCAATATTTCAGGATATCTGAACAATCGAATAAGCCGGAACCTCTGGTCGAAGAATACGCACAAAACATTATTGGTCCAATATACCAGGGCGGTAATGGATATGACCTGATGTTGTATGACGTTGCCTTCGGTGCTGAACAGTTTAATGAAGATGAAGAACCTCCTGATGACAGCAATAACGAGCAAATCACTGACGACACGGATGAAGAGAAAAAGGATGCTCCACAGGAGCTGACCAAGATACATACTAAAATAAAATGTGTAGAGACGATATTGAGGAAGTCAGTTATTGAGCCCTATTGCGTCGATGGTCAAGTCAAAGGACTTCAAATAAGCGGCCTGGAAGATATATCGGAGTCAGAGGACCTTCTCCTTAAAAACGGGGATGTAATTATCGCAGTAAACGGAAATACTTTGAGCAGCAAGAAAGATGCTTACAGTATTTTCATAAAAGCCAGGAAAGAGCCGATTATGATAATCGACCTGCTGCAGAATGGAGAGCCAAAGAAATTCCTGCTGGATTTCACGCCGGCTCCTCTTTTTTAATCTGGAAAAAAGACCTGATTCGGATCGGAAGGTATCACAAGGCCGGCGGATTTTATTGGTCCCAATACATCATAACCACTTCGTATTAAAACATTACCCTGCCATAGGGAATTAAAGTCCGATTGTAGTGCGCAGATAAAGCAATTCAGATTCGTTTCAGCCGGTTCATATTATATAGCTGAGTTTCCGCCTGAATTTTCTAATCCACTTCTATTGGTTCTCAAGATGGTTTCGTGGTTGACCCTTTTAAATGATTATTGATAAATGATGATTGATTATTTAAGGAATCCTGCTTTCGCAGGATGCATTTTTAAAAGATCCTTCGACTTCGCGCAGGGTGACAGAGTAAAATTATTTTTTAATGTAGTGGCCGGAATTTTTAGTTTTGAGTTTTTAGTGTTTAGGTTCGAGCCTCTAAAATAAGTTTTGAGTTTTTAGTGCTTAGTTTTTAGTTAATGAGGCCTTTCGGCACTTATTCAGAATAGATTTCTCCACTACGGTCGAAATGACGGTTGTGTCGATCGTGAACTTCCATTTTTTTCAACGTGGGACCTAATCATTTTGCGGACCAGACCCCTCCGCTCGGCTGCGCCTCGGTCGGGATGACAACGATTGAAGATTGCCGCAGTCGCTTCGCTCCTTCGCAATGACAATTAGTAGCATATTTACAGAGTAAAAATCAAAAATTTAGATTCCTGTTTTACAGGAATAACAAATTCGGTTAACCACGCTGAAAAAGCCCTTATATTGAACAATTCAACGGGACAGACAGGTAGTGAAGGCGATTCGCGAAGAAGGCCATAAAGCAAAATATACAAAGGGGCGGTTCGCGAAGCGCCCCTACAATAATTTTTGCTGCCTGTTTCGGTTTAAGGTGCATAGAGGCGAATGTCATCGAAGTAGATCATGCCCGCACCGCCGGCAGTTGGATTATTCTTATTACCAAGACCAAGAGTAATCGAAGTTACATTTGTAAGGTCCACGCCCTGGTCAGCAAAGCGCGTAAGGTTGATATTCCATCGGGTCCATGACGTTCTCGTTACGGCATCAGGATCGTCATTATTGACAACTGCATTACCGTTAAGAGCGACATACAAATTCTCAGCGGCGTTAGTCCATTCACCTCTGAACCAAATCGTCAGCGTGTCGAGACCGTTAATTGTCCAGTCACGATTGGAAGTTAACGTTAAGGTCGCTTCTGATTTGCCAACACCGTTATCGAAGACAAAAGGCATCGACTGTGAGCCGCCGTGAATGATAGTCTGCTCGGCAAAAGGAGGATTAGCATATCCAACAACCGAGCCGTTTATAGCCGGGTTGTCGAAACCGTCCACCCAGGCCAGATATATCCGATTGCTGTCAGGGTCACCTTCATCAAGGTCGTTGTAAGATTCAAAATCTTCAATTATAAGGAAGTTAGCTGTGGCAAAGCTCCATAGCGGGCCTGTCCACGGGCTGTCGGGATTTGCATTATTGGCCTCGTCGACACGCCAGTAATAAGTAGTATTCCACTCAAGCTGCCCGGGTGTAAAGCTTTCGGAACCAAGGTTTCCGCCGGCTTTTAATTCCAGAGAGGCTGCATCGGCGCCAAAATAGACTTCATACGAAGCACCTAAGCCCGGCGTCCATGTTAGAACCGGCGTTTGCGTTATGCCCACAGATCCATTGGCCGGGTCAGGATTCCCGACGGCACCCTGGGTAGTAAAGCTCCAGATGTCACCTGTGTAGGTGTTGAAAATATCAGACTCATCTACACGCCAGTAGTAAGTTTTAGCCATTTTAAGCGGGCCGGGAGTGTATTGGGCAGCCCCCTGGGGCATAGCGCCGGCGGCATTGCTTACTTCATCAAAATTGTCACCAAAATATACATAGTGCAGTTTCGAACCGAAGCCTGGCGTCCAGCTAAGCTGCACATCCAGAGCTACCTGCTCGGCATTATCAGCCGGGTCCGGAATGTAGGCGGTTTTAGGAGGAATCTTAAAGCTCCAAACATCACCTTTCCAGGGACTATTTGGATTGGCATCATTGACCTCGTCTATTCGCCAGTAGTAAGTTGTTCCGGAAACAAGGCCGTCCGGATAAGGAAATCCCGGGAAACCGGCAGTGAAAAAAGTTGATGTCTGATTGCCCTGGTATAACGCCGAGTCATGAGCGGCATTAAACACATCGTCGAAGTTTTCGCCCAGATACACGTCGTGAGAGGCAGCGGAATCGCCCGGTGACCAGGTCAAGCTCACCCACGTATCGTCAAGGAAGGCCCCATCGGCCGGCTCGGGACCGGAGGCCTTCGGGAAAGATAGCCCGAGCATGACGTATCTAATCTGTTCGTCTGTAAGGGCAACATCGAAAAGGGCGACTTCGTCGAGTACGCCGGTAAAGAACTCGCTGGGTTCGTCACTCGTAAACCGGGCACCGATGAGAACCGGGGTTACGGTGTCCGTATTTTGAGGACCTCGTTCCTGTGCGGAATCGAATTCCCCGTTGACATATATCTTCATTTCAGCACCGTCGTAGGTGACCGCGACGTGTCCGAATTCATCGGCGGGCAGTGCCAAACTGCCAGAAAACGACCAGGGGTCGACTTCTCTATGAAATCCGACCGTGCCGCCTCCACTGATTGTCAGGATGTAGGCACCTATTATGCCGCCGTTAAACTTACCCATGATAGTGCCCCCGCCCTGATTCTTTACCCATGCTGTTATAGTGAATGGGTCGCTTCCACCGAAGGGCATGTTTTGGGCAGAATCGCGAATCTCAAGATAATTTGTACCCTGGAACTCGATAGCATTGCCGAATTTTCCGTCCACCCATACAGGATTTTCTACGAGGTCGGCGTCGTAACCATTTCCGGAATTGTCCATGGCGACGTTACCAGAGGCTTCATCAAAAAGCCAGAACGCCACGACGGATCCAGCATCAACCTGGCCGTAACTGCGGGATGCACATATCAGGCCTGTAATGATAAAAAAAATCACGCAGGCTGCAAATCGTTTTCTGGTCGGTGTCATTTTCAAATCCTCCTACTGCTATGTTATTTGTATTTTGATGAACTATATAATGCAAACTATGAATAATTCTATCACCCGGGATTTCCCATGTAGATTTAATTTACATACTCCTGGAAACCTCAAGTTTCATAATAACGTATTTCCTAAAAATATCAAGAATATTTCGATGACTTCAATATACCAGTGAATTTTCTCATTCACACTTTTCAGACAAAAGACTATAATGAATGCGATAGGTAACCAGCGACGGTTGCTACTGAAAGCAAAGGAGGTTTCGCTTAACTCATGAACAGATTTTCATTATCATTGCCGGCTCTGGCAGCATGTCTTTTGCTCAGCGTGGTTCAGAACTCTATTGCGGACTTTGACGGCCCTTATCCGCCGAGCAGCTACATTTCAAAGCTCAAGTGGTCACCAACTGTGGTGAAGATGAAGGGCTATGCAAACGGCGACAATTGGCCCATTGCCTGGATGCATGACGATTCTCAATTGACGGCCTTCTGTGACGGAAAAGGCTTCTCCAATGAGGACCCGGATTTGTCTTTGGGATTTGCGTGGATTTATGGAGACCCGCCGGAATTTCGTGCAGCAAATATCAGAAGCAGCGCAGATACGCCTACGGGATGGGGATCCAAGGGAATAAAGGCCAGCGACATGATTGCAGTGGATGATGTGCTCTACATGTTCGTCAGAAATTATCAGCCTTCAGCTTCGGATGATTTCACAAATTCCCGATTAGCCTGTTCGACCAATTACGGTGTGAGCTGGACGTGGGCGGACTGGCATTTCTCTGATACCTTCGGCTGCCCCGCATTTGTACAGTTCGGCAAGAATTATCAGGGGGCGAGAGACGAGTATGTCTATATTGCCTCTCAAGCGAACGACAGTGCATACGGCTATTCTCCGGACATTGTGTTGGCGCGGGTAAACAAAGGTGACGTTATGAAGCGGAATAAATATACTTTCTTCGGAGGGATGACTGAGAACAGCCAGACAATCTGGGTCAGAGATATCGGTAAGCGAAAACCGATTTTCACGGATCCCAATGGAACGCAGCGCATAGCGATTACATATAATGCTGGTCTTGGCCGATACATCCTGACGAGCTCGCATCTGACGGGTAAGAAGGCAACGCACACGGCGGCGCTTGGTGTATTCGAGGCCCCTGAGCCGTGGGGGCCATGGTCCACGATATATTACGATGATCATTGGTCTGTGCAAGACGGCAAGGACTGCCGGACATATCACCACAGATTTCCCCGGAAGTGGATAAGTGCCGACGGCAAGACGATGTGGTTATTGTATTCGGGGCTGGACTGCGATTTGTATTCTTTCTGTGTGAAGAAGGCTGTGCTTGAAGTTATCCAGAAGCAATAGGAACCTATGTGTGTGACAGGCTTTCACTTCTGCCGAGTGTACCTCGTCAAAGCTTCAATGAGAATAAATTAAATATACAGGGGGATTTTTGTGGATAGCGGAATTTACATCGCTATATTCAATTTACCCAAGACCGGGAGAATAACTGTTGGAAAACCTGGTACATTCAATTTTAGAAAAGGGTTTTATTTTTATGTCGGAAGTGCCCAGAGGAATCTGTCTGCTCGATTAGCACGCCATGCCAGAAAGAAAAAGCCGCTGCGATGGCATATAGACTATCTATCAACTAAAGCGAAAATGTTAGGAGCGATTACTATTGGCGGACCGCGAGAGACTGAATGTCAGGTAGCAAAGAAACTCGGTAATATGTTTGAATCAGCGGTGCCTGGTTTTGGAGCTTCTGATTGCAGGTGCGGCGGACATTTGTTTTATGTGAAAGATTTGTCTATAATATAGCCATACAGAAATGAATTTTGACATTCACTTTACAAAGTCTTGTCACTCCTTATGAAAAGGACCGAGGATAACTTATGAAAATCTACATAAAGATTAACCATGTGCGGCGGTGTCGGCTTTTAGCCGTTACGGCCAGCGTCTTGTTCGCTCTAAACCTCGCAACAACATCATGGACGTTTGCCGAAGAAAGCGGCCGTTTTGATGTAGTGCCAGTCGAGAATCCGAGGTATTGCGGTAATGAGCTGTTTCGGGCGTTCGAGAACTACTACAGCCCTCGCATTCGAGAGCTGCGCAGCCGGTACAGGCTTGATGATGTTGTGGCCGGGGAGAGTGATGAGTGGAAGCGCATCCTTCTGCTGCGCCACTGGATTAAGTCGAACATCACTATCGAAAACAACAATCCCACGCAGACCCGAGGCGATACGTTCGCCATCCTCGATGCCGCGCTCATGGGAGGCAAGTTTCATTGCACGCATTTCAGTATTGTTCAGCACGCCGTGCTTAACAGTTTCGGATATGTCACCCGCCGGTTAGGCTGCGGGCCAGGGCTCAAAGACGATGGCGGACACCATGGAGTCAACGAGGTCTGGGTGAATAAGTTCGGCAAGTGGGTTCTGATCGATGCCAAGTACGATGTCCATTTCGAAAAAAACGAGGTTCCGTTGTCGGTGCTGCAAATCCGTGACGAGCTTTGGCGAGATGGCGCCAAATCGGTGATTTGCGTCGTCGGCCCCGATCGAAGGCCCATGAAGCCGGACTCCAAAACCGGCAAGTTGGAGACAAGGCCCGATACCTATCGCTGGTGCAGCTGGGAAACGGACACCAATCGCTTCACCACGTTTCCGGCCAGATCCACCTCTACGCTCATCATGCTTGAGGACGATATATTCCGCAAAAACACCTGGTATCGGGACGGCAAGCCTCACTGGGCTTATAACACTCCTTACCTTATAGCAACGACACGGCGAGACTGGATCGAATGGACACCTAACGTTATAACTTCAAAGGTGACAATAGAGGGCGGCAAGGCAAGTGTGTTTCTTAGTTCGTGCACACCCAACTTCAGAAGCTTCCAAAAGAAGAACGACAATGGTGTATGGCGAGACTGCAAAGAGAAGTTCGAGCTTTCGCTCAACAGACGGGCCCGCAACCGCTTCAGATTCCGGACGATTAACCTCTTCGGTGTAACCGGCCCTGAACATCAAGTCGAGATAGCCTATAAATCCCCTTAAACTGGCATTAATCCGTACTATAGTTGATTTCGAGTTTTCGAGCTATGAAGCTTGCAAGCACGAGTACGATAAGTGTCAAAAGCACAATGCGTGTAACAGCGGTTAGTGCGGCAGCCGGCTCGGTTGGTGAAATCAAGAGATACATGAGGGGCGGCAAGTTGTCCTGGGAAGCGGTCACAGGGCAAAGGGATTGCAGATAGTAAATCATACTGGTTTTCTTCAGAAGAGGGGGCAGGAACGGATTTGCACTTTCCCACAGTAAGACCACGGCGGTGGGTACAATGGGATTGCGGAAGAGCAGGCCCACGGCAAGGAAGATGCTGCCGTAGCCTACGCACGCCAGGGCTGTGACACTTAAGTAGGCTGCGAATTGAGACCACCCCGGGCCGGCGAGGAAGTCAACAATAACGCCCCGTTCGAACTGCCAGAGCATTGCCCACCATTGGAGGGCTGTGCTGGATGTGAAAATGACTACCGTGGCCAAGAGTCCCGCGAAATACTTGCCGGCCAGCAAAACCTCACGCCGCATGGGAGTAAGCAGGTAGAAATGAAGGCTCTTATCGAGCATTTCTCCGCGGAACAGGTTGACAAAGACACCCACGCAGCCAAAGAAGATTGCCAGACGCAGGAAATAGAACTGGAAGCTTGTAGCAAAGACAAGCTGGCTTTGGGGCAGTGCATTGGGATTACTGCGATGGGTCCGGACAAGTTTGTCATCTTCGAAATGATAAGTAAAGTCATTCTTGCCATCGGTGTACTTGTAAAAGATAATACGGTGTTGTTTTCCGCCTCTGTGGAAATATCGGGAAAACTGGTCGTAAGGTTTACCGAGTTTTTCAACGACCTGGTCGCTGCTGAGTCCTTTTTCGATGTCATCGAACGCCGCCTGAGATATCGGATGCCCGACTGCCTGCCGGGCCAGGCGCTGGCGCTCACGTGTGGCGTAACCCGAGTTGATTACATGCAGTGCCACCGGCGCAAACGCCAGTAAATATATCCATAAGCCCCGTTTTGAGAAAAAGGTCTTTTTCAGTTCCAGGCGTACAACCGATACAATCTGTCCGCACCATAGCTTTATCATAGGGGCATCTTCTCCTCGCTTCCGATGAGGTAATCATACACAGAGTTGACATTGTCGTCGGCGGGAGTCACGCCCTCGATATCAATGCCGTTTATGGCGAGGTGATTGAGCAATCGATAAAACCGATCGGCATCACGCGTTGTGATTAGCACGCCACTGCCTTCAGTGAGGAGCTGGGCCTCTACGACATGTTCCTGCTCAAAGGCCCTTGAGGCCAGGATACCGGGCTGCTTACAATGGATCAGTATCTTCACAGGCCGCTCTTGAATCTCGCTCCTGACACCCTGTATCTGTCCTTCGGCCACCACATAGCCCCCACTCATTAGCACAACCTGATCAGAGATCATGTCAACCTCATGCAGCACATGGCTTGATACAAGCACATGGCGGCCTTCGGTTGCATAGCGTCGAAAGAGTTTGATTGTTTCGGCCCGGACCAGCGGATCAAGACCGTTCAGGGGTTCGTCGAGAATCAGCACACGTGGATCGTGTGCCAGTGCCTGTGCCAGGCGGATTCGCTGCCGCATGCCCTTGCTGTAACCTGCGACCCTGCGTCCGGCAGCGTCACTGAGGCCGACTTGTTCGATGACTTTGTCGGCGAGTTGTTTACACTTTGCGTTTGAATAGCCGAACAACCGCAGGAAGGAATAGACGAATTGAAATCCGCTCAGCCCTTTGGGAAAGGCATCGAACTGGGTGGCGTAGCCAACTAATCCAAAGAGCTTATGAGATTGAGTGGGGGCTATCCCCAAGACTCGGATTCGGCCCCGGGTTGGACGCAGGAGGCCGGTCATAAGATTCATAAGCGTGGTTTTGCCCGCACCATTGGGGCCGACCAGGCTTGTAATTCCGGGCCCCAGGGAAAGTGTCACCCTATTAACACCCAGGACCTCGCCGTAAAACCGTGACACATTATCCAAGGTAATCATATCGTTTTTCATTTGACCACCTCAAAAGCCCGGATTCGTTTTGCGAGCAGCCACAGACAAAGTGCACAGGTCACGCCCAGGACCGTCCAGGCCTCGTTGACCGACAGGTCGGTACGGGAGCTGCTCCTGAAGAGGTCGGACCAGATGGTACGAACCACCTCCATCAGATTAATAAAGGCGCCGTATTTTGTGTTTGTCACATTGTTGACGGCAGCACCAAAGCCGGCTCCGGCAAAGAAGACGCCCAGAATAAGAGCCCCGGCTGCGATTTTCCATTTTACCCAAGCCGATAGTGCCAGTGCGATGAGTGAGAGAACAACTATCCATATCCAAAGTCCAAGCACAATCGAGCCGGCCAGCCAGGCATTAGTCTGCGCCCAATCCCACCCCACGCAACCGGTCTGAATCATGTAGAGAATCATTCCGGGAATCCATGTGATCAGTGACAACAGCAGGAGCAGGACCGTCATTTTACCGGCCACATACTGGATGCGGGAAAAAGGACGGCTGAGATAGAGGAACATCGCTCCATTGGCAAGGTCCGGGGCAACCAGGCTCGGCCCTACAAAGGTTGTCAGCAGGAAGGCCAGTGAACCCTGGACTACACAATAGACATTAAAGAACTTACCATCGATCGGCGGCATGGCGGCGGATTGTAAACGCAAAGCAGCCAGCAGCGGGCTGTTGTGGCTGAGGTAGATGAAGACCGCACACCCGAAGGGAAAAAACATACACGCCGACAGAAAGAGTACCAGGAACCTGGATTGAAACAGACGTGAATAACTGTAGCGTGCCAGGATGAAAAAACGGAACCACGGCGTTGTCCGCTTTCCACTGTAGCCTTTATATGTTTGTTTATAGACCGCCATGTCAGGCCTCCATCGCCGAGAGAAAAATGTCTTCGAGGGTATCCCGTCTGTAGTTCAAACGCCGCAACAGCATGTCTTGTTTGGCTGCCACCCGATAGATCTCACGTAAATCAAAATTCTCCGGCAACACCATCTTAAGACGTCTGCTGCCCTGGGTAGTACATGTACAGCCGATCTCGGTCAAGGCCTCAACCAGACCGGTATGATCGACAGAGGTCTCGATTTCCACGAAACGCTGATTGACGCTGCGCTCCCGAGCGAGGTTGGCATAATGAACAATACGCCCCTGCTTGAGGATGAGCACCTCTTCACAGGTTTCTTCCACGTCGCGCAGTAAATGGGAGCAGAGCAGGACATGTATTCGGCCCGAATCTCTGATGTCACGAATCAAACGAATCATACGCCGGCGTGCGCTGGGATCGAGGCCATTGGTCGGCTCGTCAAGGATGAGCAGGCGTGGTCCATGCACAATGGCCTGGGCCAGTTTCACCATTTGCTTCATACCCACCGAATACGTACCCAGCGTGCGGTAGCGTGCTTCGCCGAGACCCACGTAAAACAATACCTCATGTGCCCGTTCCAGTGCCGACTCAGCCGGCAAGCCCGAGAGTTCACCCATCATACGTACGAACGACACTGCCGTCATGTCGGCGATAAAGGAATCATTTTCGGGCATGTAACCGACCAGGGCGGTGACCTGCTTTTTGCGGCGCCGAATATCCTGGCCCAGCACGCTGGCCGTTCCTCTTTTAACCGGGTAGAAACCAAGAAGAGTCAGTATCAGGGTTGACTTGCCGGCACCATTAGGCCCCAATAAACCAATGGAGCGCCCTGAAAGCTCGACGGTAAGATCCGAGAGAATTTCACGTTTACCCAAACAAACCGACAAATTTGCTAATTCCACAATAGTCTGCAATTATTCGACCCTTTAATTCATCAGTGTCTTACGATAGCAGCCGGGGGTAGTGTAAGATTATTTCAGTAAACTGACGTTTCCCATATTAAACGCATAACTATGCCTATTTCCATTAGAATATCATACCAGTTCGGAAAGTAAAGATTTTTGACTTCATTTCGAGGATATTTCAGTCACAATAATCGCAAAAACAAGAATTTGTAAATGACCTTTGATGCCAACAGATTATGATTCAGATGACAATGCAAGGAAGAGTACTTTTGCCAACCCAATTCCCTAATCAATAATTTTCTATTGTCTGCTTTAGGCGCTTTTGTGGTCCATGAAGCCTTCGAGTTTGCGGGCGCGGACGGGGTGCTGGAGTTTGCGTATTGCTTTTGCCTCGACCTGCCTGACACGTTCGCGGGTGACTTTGAAGATTCTGCCGACTTCCTCTAAGGTATAAGTATAGCCGTCACCGATGCCGTATCGCAGCTTGATAATTTCGCGTTCGCGATACGAAAGTGTTTTTAGGACGACATCGATTCTGTCTTTGAGCATTTCCTGGGTGGCCGAGGCCACGGGTGAGTCGATGTCGTTATCTTCGATAAAATCTCCGAAGTAACTATCCTCGCTTTCGCCTATGGGTCTATCGAGACTGATCGGGTGCTTGGATATCTTCAGAACCCTGCGAGTCTCTTCGATGGTCATATCGGCTTCCTCGGCGATTTCTTCTATAGTTGCCTCTCTGCCGAGCTTCTGATGCAGGACTTTGCTGGCTGTTCGAAGCCGGCTCATCGTCTCTATCATATGGACCGGAATACGAATCGTTCGTGCATGGTCGGCAATGGCGCGGGTTATGGCCTGTCGAATCCACCATGTAGCATAGGTACTGAATTTGTATCCCCTTCGGTACTCATATTTGTCCACAGCTCTCATCAGACCGGTGTTGCCTTCCTGGATTAAATCCAGAAAGCTAAGGCCCCGGTTGCGATATTTCTTTGCGATGGAAACGACGAGCCTGAGGTTTGCGCTGGAGAGTTCCCGCTTGGTGTTCTCGTATTGACTGAAGACCCTGTCGAGGACGTTCAGGTTTTTGTCGAGCTGTTTGGGCCTTTCCATAACGAGTTCGATCAGGCCGGACAGCTCCTGCTTCATCGAATATATATCTTCTTCGGTTATATTGCTGTTGGGGCCTGCTGCAATAGCACGCTCTAACTGGTGCATTTTACTGCAGATGCCGTGGAGTTTATTTTTGACCGGCTGGATTCTGCTGGTTCGCAGGCTTAGCTCTTCGAGCAGTGTTGCGATTTTTCGTTTGTTTCGACGTATCCATTTCAATGTGGCTCGGGCTTCCTTGCTGTTTTGGTGCGTGAGAGTTTTCTTGAACAAGTCCTGGTTTATTTTTAGCAGCTTATCTACCGTCTTGATGTTCACGAGAAGCCGTTTTTTTATTACACTTTTGGTGAGATTATATGCCGTGCCGACTTTGATTGTTCTATCGAACGACATTGTGCCGTTCTGTACCTGTTGTAATAAATCGAGAGAGTTTCGTGAGCAGTAGTCGCATTGAAGCATTTTCCTTCTAAAGGTCATTCTCGCTATTTCAATTTTTCTCGCGAGGGCAATTTCAGACTTTCTCGTTAGCAGAGGTATCTGGCCCATTTGAGTCAAATACATACGAATAGGATCGTCAATTCTTCGAGTGTTGTCTTCCCCGACCAACTGCTGTTCGAGCAACGCATCTTCTTTTAGATGCTTATCTTTGCCATCTTCATGCTCGTCTTCATCTTCATCTTCATCTTCATCTTCATCTTCATCTTCATCCTCATCGTCCTCTGGCTTGAGCACCAGTTTACCGGCAGCCAGACTGGCATTCAGATCGGTCATAGGCGCTTCTTCATGCACCAAATTCTGATGGCAATCTATACAGGTCGCACCTTCTGT
>JAVVFI010000080.1:0-15870 GCA_032250555.1 Sedimentisphaerales bacterium | reverse complement strand
CCGCTTGAGTTTTGCTTTTGGTACAGGTAAGGTCCCGATTCATCTTGCCAATGTCCGATTTCATCCGGGCGGCAGGGTAAGTTTACAGAAAGGAGAATCCATCAAGAGCGGGAGCATCGCTGTTTTCGCTGACAATGAAAGCCCCAACCGTACTCTCGACAGGATGCAGTTTCTGGCGGAAACGGAAAAAGCTTATTTTGATGGGATGCGAAAGTTCATCAAAAAAGACCTTGGTTGCAAGGCACTTGTAACCGGAACGATTGTCTTCGGGCCTTTGGGGCTTTATACCCAGAGCGATATGGATTTTATAGATGTCCATGCTTACTGGCAGCATCCGAGATTTCCCGGAAGGCCATGGGACCGTAACAATTGGATTGTCGAACAAAAGCCTATGACAGATTATCCCACCGAAGCAACTTTGTTTCGCCTGGCCGCTTCGCGTTTGGAGGGTAAACCTTTTACTCTGAGTGAATATAACCATCCGGCTCCTCTCGATTCACAGGCGGAGTGTGTTCCTATGGTTGCATCGTTCGCCGCCGCCCAGGATTGGGACGCCGTATGGCTATATACCTACTCCCATAGTTCCGATGACTGGTACCGTGAGAATTTGAACAGCTATTTTGACATCGATACGAATCCAGCCAAGTGGGGTTTTATGCGTGCAGGTGCGGCTATATTCCGTGAAGGATTGGTTCAACCGCTTGAAGGAGCCATGATTGCACAATTAAATCAGTCATCGGATTTGGTGCGTCAGTTTGCTCAACTACATCTTAAGCATGACCGTGACATGATGGATGTTGTTACCGATGTATCCGGTGCAACACGTCAGAGCATACTAAGTAATAGGTTGTTCGCAGGTTTCAAGCCTCTTCCCAGTATTGGAGATGCAGCACCTCGTACAAGTTTGAGATGGTCGGTTGAAAACGGCAGGGGATTATATTATGTCGGCTCAGGCGCAGGCATCATGACTGGAGATACTTCAAGATTTGAACGATGCCAAATTGATGACCCTGAATTTGCGGTAATTACAGCTACTCCACTCGATGGCCTGCCATGGCCGCAAAGCAGCAAGATTCTTATCACTGCTTGCGGCAGGTGTGAAAACGTTGGCATGGAATTCTCTCGAGACAGACGAACTGTGGGTCTTAAATGGGGCCAGGCACCGGCGCAGATTGAAACCATTACAGGAACAGTAGAAATGGCGAGGGGAAACTGGACTGCCCATGCGCTTGGGCCGGACGGTCTGACGAAAGCTGATGTGCCCCTTCGCAAAGAAGGCGACAGAAACTTTATGGAAATGTCGCCGAAATACAAAACTATGTGGTATCTTTTAGAGAAGGATTAAAAGCAGAAATAATTTATGTATCATTTTCTCTTAATGTAATTTCTTTGAAAGGAATTCATGATGAATCGCCGAGTCATATTTGTTCTGTTTATCGTTTCCGTTATCCTTATATGTGGGGCGGTTGTTGTCTCTGCTTCACAGCAGGGGCCATCACTTGTTCTTTTCGATTTTAATAATGATTTTAATATCGATTCTGTAATAACCAGTGACGCGAAGATCACATTGTCTGAGAGTGGGGCTCTGAGAATAAAAACCGGTCATACAAATCAGTGGCCCGGCGTTACTTTAAAAGCTCCAGTGGGGAAATGGGACCTGTCTAAGTATGAGTATGTTTCTATCGATGTAAAGAATTCCGGCTCAGAACTGCTTACGGTTTCCTGCCGGGTTGATAATCCCGGGGCAGACGGCAGTAAAAACTGTGTAACTGATAACCTCACTCTGAAGCCCGGGACGACGGGAGCACTCGTTGTGCGATTATTTCCAACTCCATGGCGTCTTTCTGAGCCGGTCGAGCTGATTGGAATGCGAGGGGCACCGGTGCACTCCGGCAAGGTTGATCCCGGCAATATTACACAGTTACTTCTGTTTGTGACTAAGCCCGATATCGACCATAAGTTCGATATTAAAAATATCCGCGCCGGCGGTAGTGTTGAGACGTTGGATGTAAAGGCCTTCTTTCCCTTCATCGATGAGTTTGGCCAGTACATTCATAAAGACTGGTCCGGAAAGACACATTCTCTGAAAGAAATGATTGCAAACGGCAGAGCGGAAGATAAGGACATTGCGGCCCACTCCGTGCCAAGCGACCGCAACAAGTATGGGGGCTGGACTGCCGGGCCGAGGCTAAAAGCTACAGGCTTTTTCCGCGCCGAAAAATATAAGGGCAAGTGGTGGCTGGTGGATCCGCAGGGCCAACTATTTTGGTCACACGGCATCGACTGCGTACGCAGCACAAATGCAACTCCGATTACCGACCGTGAACATTATTATCAAAATCTGCCTGATGCTGATTCTCCTTTTGCCAAGTTTTATGGCGGAGGAAGCTGGGCGCCTCACGGATATTACAAAGATCATTCGCCGTATAAGACTTATGATTTCAGCCAGGCAAACTTCCTGCGAAAATATGGGCAGGATTGGGAAAATATCTTTGCCGAAGTAACGCATCGAAGGCTTAAAAGCTGGGGAATCAATACTATCGCAAACTGGTCGGACAGCAGGATCTATCTGAAGCGAAAGACACCCTATGTTTGTACAATAAGTTACGACTCTAAAAAACTGGAAGGCTCTGAGGGATATTGGGGCAAGTTCTTCGATGTGTTTGACCCGAGCTTCCGCCTGGCTCTTCGTGAGCGTTTGGAGCGGGAAAAAGACAGAGCTATAAACGATCCGTGGTGTATAGGATATTTCGTGCATAATGAAATAGCCTGGGGGGATGAAGTGTCACTTGCTGCAGCGGCCCTGGTTTCACCTGCCGGTCAGCCGGCCAAGAAAGTGTTTGTCGATGACCTGAAGGCAAAGTACGAATCAATCGACAAGCTCAACGGCGCATGGGGTACAAAACACGCATCATGGCAGGCCCTGATGGAAAGTCAGGAAGTTCCCGATAAGAAAAAAGCCAGAACGGACCTGAAAATTTTCTATACCAAAACTGCTGAGACGTACTTTGAAACTATCCGTGATGAGCTTAAAAAAGCAGCTCCGAACCAGCTCTATATGGGCTGCCGATTTGCGTGGGTGAACGATCTGGCGGCGAAAGCGGCTACGAAGTACTGTGATATCGTCAGCTATAACCGTTACAGTTACAGTGTTGCCGAGCATCGGCTCCCGGATAGTATCGATATGCCGATGATTATAGGGGAATTCCATTTTGGTGCGTTGGACCGTGGTATGTTCCACACGGGTTTGAAGAAAACGACCGATCAGATGGACCGAGCCGCCAAGTACAAAAGTTACGTTCAAGGGGCACTCCGAAATCCGTATATTGTCGGTACACACTGGTTCCAGTACAAGGACCAGGCTACGACCGGTCGGGGTGATGGGGAAAACTATCAGATTGGTTTTATCGACATTTGCGATAAGCCTTATCCGGAGATCGTACAAGCTTCACGCGAAGTTGGATATAACCTCTATGAATACCGGTTACAAAGCAGATAAGCCGGGAAGAGAGTTAAAAATTACAAATCTTCTCATCTGATTTTCTGTAAATATCTTCCCAGCCAGTACGGTAAAAGATATATGTCACCGCTAAATTCGCGACGCCCGCCTGCGCCGCCGTCAAGGCGGAAGTGGTTGCCGTTATATTTACTCATAGGACGTTCGTCCGGCGGCAGGACCTTGCTTGTGGTTTGATCACGGAAATTGGGACCTAAGTACTCTAAATCTTTACGATGACTATTCTGGACAGACCAGCCAATAATATCCAGCGGAAATTCTTTTAAGCCCCAGACAGTCTCTGCTAAATCAAATTCATCGGCTCCGGTCATAGCATAAATAAGATTCCATAACGGATTTTTTTCCGGCTTTTCAACTTCCCAGTGTTCTCTCACCGCCCGGCGGTATTTTTCACGAAGTTCATCCGTAAAGGCATATCTATATAAATTCCAGTAACTTAAAAAAGCCAGCTCATCGTCGGAATGGTTCCATTCGGTAGTGAGATCGATACCCGGGACTCTGCCTATCTGAGATATAGGTATCATAATATTATCCAGATAACCGTATTTTTCCATTAACTCATAAGCCTTCTCTTTGTAGATTTCTTTACCTGTAAAATGATACGTTGTCTGAAGGAATCCTATAATTTCGATTGAGTTAAGTCTGCGGTCACCGACCTGTTTGGGAAATTTGTTAACATAATCCGGGTGCCACTTGCCCCAGAGTGTCGGCTTGCCGTCGTAATCGATAAGGTACCAGTCATTTCGAATAATATGGTCCATAATAATTTTCATTAAGTGGATTGACCGGTTACGCCATTTTTCATCGGGAATTACTTCTGCGAAAATACTATATACGAAATAATGGCCTACTATCTCGTCGCTGCTGGTGGTGGCCTTCCAGTCCCATATTTGGTCCCCGACCGGACGCCACCGGTCCTTGTCTGCTATTTTATAACCTGTCCGTTCAAAGGTCCGTGAGGGGAAACCTTCCAGTGGATTGATATAAGTCAGACGTTCCATTGCCTCAAATGCCTCATAACAATTCTGCAGGGCATCCTCTGATTTAGTGACATCATAACGGAAAAGCTCCCCCGCCAGATACATAGAAGTCCAGAGACCATCGTTGTCAGTATCGATAAGAGTGCCTGTTGAGAAATCTCCTGGTTTGGATAGATTAAGCGCGCTGTTCAAGCCGTACCTGATGTGCCGCTGTCGTGTAAGCTTATCGAAATGCTTAGCCTTTTGCTGAAGAGTCATCATTTTGAAATGGATGATGCTTAGGCCATTCTGGCCGAGAACAAGCACGCTGTTATTTGGTCCTTTTGCCAGGTCAATGACTGTATCATCCAAAAGCCAGCGTTTCGAGGCATAATAATCTATCTGTCTGTCACCGTGTACGGTGAACGCTCCTCTGGATGTTCCGAACCAGACTTTGTTGCCAATTTGTCTGATACTGCGAATATCTGCACATGGCAGTTCCTTTTTCAGAGCTGATCTTTGGCCAAATGTATTTGCATCTAATTCGATGTATCCATCCTGAGTGCCTACCAGAAGGACTGTATTATCATTGATTAGTTCTATGCAATTTAAGTTTCTGCCTTCGAAAACTTTTTTAATCTTTTTCCCCGGTGAGAAACAATCAAGCTGGTTATCAGATAAAACAAGAAATCTGTTGCGCTTATAATCAAAAAGGAGTTGCTTTATATTTTTCTGAGCCATTTCAAGCTTTTCAATGTTTTTACTTTTTTCACAGTAGGTTAGAGTGTCTTTCCCGGTAAGCAGAAAATCAAAGTTACTTCCCATCTCAAATAATCCGACGTCAGCGGTTTTGTGAGGAATATACAACTTACCAGCCCAGGCATTACTCAGAACGACTTTGTCTGTTAAATAGATGAATTGGTCACGATATGTATCGATGTTAATTATTTGCATATCCAGCAGGGGCCTGTTTTGTTTTTCCCGAACAAGTTTGCCGTTATGAATTTGCAGAAGTCCTTTATTTGATAAAACAAGGATACGGCCGTTTCTGTCCGAACATACTGAGGACAATTTTGTGCCAGCCAATTCTGGTGAAAGTGGTATTTTCTCGGCAAAATCCTGTAAATAAGGACGGTCTTTGTAGGAATTCTGATTATTTCCTGCATAAGCTTCGGAAACGATTAACAATACGCTGAAAATAGCTGCTCTAACTATATTTTTCATATTATCCTCTTTTCTCAATTTGTTTAATTTGCCGACTTCGGGAGCTGAGAAATAATGTCTATAGGACATGGTATAGACCGTATATTGAATTGCAGGCCGCTCCAATAAGTCGAAGGGTATTATAATGTTAGTCATTTAACATTCAAAGTAAATTCAGAACAAATTATTCTATCGAGAACAAATTCTGTTCAAAGAGATGGTTAGATGTGTTGTTTATAGTTATCGGCTTGATTATAATTACTATCAGCTTAAACAAGAAATCTGTTCAAGTGGACTGTTTATTATGTATAGATACAGATTATTATTAACTATTGCGATATTGTTTATATCCATTTTCATGCAGAGTAGTGCCTCAAGAACTGAAGGTATTTCGGAGCAGTCCGTTTCACCGAATGGTCTAAGTTATTTTGTAGCTCCTGATGGTAATGATGAAAATAGAGGAACTATAGCTGAACCTTTCGCGACCCTGCATCAGGCGCGCGATGCCGTTCAAAAATCAAAAAAGGCAGGTGCCGAATCCGTTACGGTCTATCTGCGGGAAGGTGTTTATTACCTGTCGCAGCCAGTTACTTTTTCCGAAGATGATTCCGGTTCGTCAGATGCTCCTGTTACTTATAAGGCTTATCCGGGTGAAAGGCCTGTAATCAGTGGCGGTTTTAGACTCAATCTGAAATGGCGAAATTATAAAGATGGTATTATGATGGCCAATGTTCCCGAACAAATTGACGAGATTGATCAGCTCTTCGTCAATGGTAAGCGACAAAACATGGCCCGCTACCCGAACTTTGATTCTACTGCCCGATTTTTCGGAGGAACATCAGACGATGCGATATCTCCGGCTCGTGTGAAAACATGGTCGAATCCTGCCGGTGGTTATATGCACGCTCTGCATAAGTCTATGTGGGGAAGCAAACATTATCGTATTGAAAGTGTTGATAGGGAAGGGAAGCTCCAACTCCATGGCGGTTGGCAGGAGAATCGTGGCGGCGGCTTTGACGAATATTTCCGAGGAGGCTATCATAATAAGTATTTGTTCGTGGAGAATGTATTCGAGCTGCTCGATGCCCCGGGCGAATGGTACTATGACCGAACAAGCAGCATTTTGTATCTGAAACCATTCGATGAAGTTGATTTATCTAATGCAGAAATCATCGGTGCAGGCTTGAAACAATTATTTGTTGTTAAAGGTTCTGCGCAAAAACCTGTTGGCAATATCTGTTTTCGAGGTCTGACTTTCAGGCACACAAAGCGTATCTTTATGGAACCTTATGAGCGTCTTCTCCGGGGGGACTGGTCGATTGCGCGCCTGGCTGCAGTACATTTTGAAGGTGCAGAAAATTGTTCGGTAGAAGACTGTTTCTTCGAGGATCTGGGGGGCAATGGTGTTTTCATAAGCCGGTACAATCGTCACGTGAATGTTTTCGGCTGTAAGTTCACGCGTTTGTGTGAAAGCTGTTTCTGCCTTGTTGGTGACTATGGTGCTGTGCGCAGCGGTGCTGTTGAATATAGTAGAACTCTTCCACAGGACCGGATTGATTTGACACCCGGCCCAAAAACACCAGACTATCCGGCTAATTGTCGAATTCACAATAACCTGATGCATCGGTTTGGTATTATTGGCAAGCAAGTTGCCGGTGTATTGGTCTCGATGTCGCAGCAGATTACAGTCAGCCACAATACCATTTATCAATGCCCGCGGGCTGCTATTTGTATCAACGATGGATGCTGGGGCGGACATATCATCGAATACAATGATGCTTTTAATACTGTTACTGAAAGTGGTGACCATGGTCCTTTCAATAGCTGGGGCAGGGACCGCTGGTGGAAAACCTCATACAACGGCGGCCGTGACATCGAATCATTCGCCAAAGAACGAAGCCTACTCGATAATTACAAAGTCACTCACATTCGCAACAATCGTTTCGCACATCCCGGCGGACATTCATGGGGAATTGATTTGGATGATGGCTCTTCCAATTATTATGTTTACAATAATCTTTGTCTCGGAATGGGAGTGAAGCTTCGTGAAGGTTTCTTCAGGCGGGTTGAAAACAACATCATAATTAACGGTTTTGGTGGTTTCCATATCTGGATGCCGGGCTGCGACGATGTTATCGCCCGTAATATTTTTATCAGCGACAAACCGTATCAGTTCATCCGAGCCAATCCTGAGTACGCTAAGAAATTCGACTACAACGTTTTCTACATCGACAAAGGCATGCCGATGATTACCGGCGTGGGCAAACCAATTACTCTCAAACAGTGGCAGGAAAAAGGTTTCGACAGGCATTCGGTTTTTGCGGATCCACTTTTTGTAGATGCCGATAACGGTAACTATCAAGTAAAGCCTCAATCGCCCGCATTGCAGCTTGGTTTCAAAAACTTCGATATGAACAAGTTCGGTGTGATAAAGCCCGCCTTTCAATTCGAAGTAAGCAAGGAACAACGTCACTTCAAACCTGCACCGACTGAAGCTGAATCAGCGTCCACTCGCAGCCCGGACCTTGTACCCTGGCTTGGGGCTGCTGTTAAAAATCTGATTGGTGAAGCTGAGAAGTCAGCGGCGGGCTTAGGTGCAGAAACAGGTATCCTGTTCGTGGAAGTCCCAGCCGACAGCGAAGCCGCTAAATCAGGCTTTCAAACTGGAGATGTATTGTTGAAAATGGCCGGCGAGTCTGTTCATTCAATCCGAGATCTTAACCGCCTTCTTAAACAATATTCAGGTATGAATGTCCGTGTAGTTGTCTTTAATGCGACAGAACGTACATTCAGATTAATCCTGCGTAATTAACTTCGGTTTGCTCACTGCTGATGAAGTTCCCATGGTGCCCAGAAGTTACCTGTTGCTCTTCGGCCGAAACGTATAGGCGGTCGTCCTGATTCAAAGGCTCCAAGATCAGGCGCTTTTCCATTGTAATCATCATTAAAGTTTGGGATTTTCACTCCCGAATCAATAACAGGATTTGAGACTGTTATTACGGGATCGGTTAAGTTGACGGTTTTATCCCCTTGCTGCATCGGAACTTTACCCCACTTGATTTTAGTGGTGGTAGATGATGGATAAAATTCCAAGGCATACGATTTTATAAATGATGGATTGCCTCGAATGCCGTGGCTTTCTCTGGCGATACCTCTATCCATACCTGTAAAAAGGTCGTAATCAAAATCGCAGGGTGTATCGACTTGTTGTGAAGATGTTAGTCGTCCCGGGCAGTCAAAAATGTTGTTTCGCGTAACTGTGTTCGGATTGACATGGCCGCTGAAAACATGGAATGCGCCTTTGGGTTGAATGGCCGTGTTGTGAAAGACGAACTTCCTTCCTCCTCCGAACTCATCCCGCTGGCCCGTTTTTATCATGCTTCCGCCGAGCGGGTCTCGATGAGTTCGGCGGCTTTCTCCGAAAACATTGCGAAATATATATAAAGGCCCTTTCGATGTGCAGGCGGTGGCAATATGCTGGAATGTTTTTTCGATATAATTGCCCCATATCCGAACGTTCATGTTTGCCCCTTCGCTTTCTATCGCATCGTCCCACACATTCGCAATAATATTCCCGTAAATGTCCGAATCTCGGTTCGGACTTCCCTCAAAACTGTAATTGGAGCCGCCGCCTATGGCATCGTTAAAGCCATGGTCTTCTGTTGACCGAATCTCGTTGTTTCGAATAACGTTCCCGCCGCTTGAATTAATAAGCGTAATCGCCTGGGGACCGGACGGATGACCCGTGTCCCAGTCGTTCGAACCTCCGCGTGGATTCTCCATCAGGTTTCGTTGAATGGTCAGATTGCCCGCCCCGCGGTCTGCATAGATTGCACTGTCACTACCGCCTTCGTTGCCGTAAGTTCTTGGGCCGCCTATCCTCCCCCAGAAAGTGAAATGACAGTCTTCGATGACGATGTCGTGTCTTCTTGATTTAATTAATATGCCGTGTCTTGCGGCGTTATTGAATTCGATTCCGCGGACAATAACGTAATCGGCATCTATCACAGAGGTGTAATCTTCGGCGTTGCGAACGTCAATAGTTGCTTTTGAACCTTCTGCCGGTGTGATTATGTGATAACCTTCCGGTGAACCTGATTCGGTAATCACTAATGGTTTTGAGTAGGTCATGTCTTCTAAGTAGGTTATCTTACCAATGGGAAAACTATCGTTTTTGGTTTTACATGTTAGCTCTTGGTTTCTATCATTAATAGTAATTTTAATGTCATAGGTTATGTTCGGTTTCAAACCAACAAGGCTACCACGGTACTCATTATTTCGTGGGTCATGAACGAGTGGATAGCCCTTACGCCATGTTGATGCTCCGTTTTGCCTGAACCGGATATTACACATACCAAGATCAGGAGATTTGAAATACAATCCGATGCATTCATATGTGGAAACGGCATAGAAATTGTTTTCGTCAGCACTGTACGATTTTGGAATGTTTGTTGTCGTTAATAATAGAATCAGTAGCAGATTGGTGTTGCGTAAGAATGTATTCATAACCGGTCTTTCCCAATTACCTTCAATTTGATCCCCCACTCTTAAGTTTTCATTGTTTTATGATACCAAAGTCTCCTCAAAAACACAAGTTTGCTGGTATCTTTTGCCGGATGCTTTCGCTAAAACTGAAGCTCTTGATTTAACGATCCTTCCCCGGCCATGTCCAGTTCACAAGGTCGTCACTCCAGGCAATTGCCAGGCTGGCTGCCCCGTGGGCCCGCTGAATCTCAAGTCCCGGCTTGGAAGAGCCATGGAAGAACATAACATATTTTCCCGCTGCCGGCTCTTTAGTTAAATCGACTACAGTCGCCGCCGTCAGCCTCCCTTGTGCCCACGGCCATTGTTTCTGTCCGAGCGTTAATAGCTGAACATCCGGCCCCCATGATTTTGGGTCTTTAGAACGCTTGACGCCGATGCCGTTTGAGGGTGAATGAAACATGACGTATTCTTTGTCTTGTCGAATTACTGTCACATTCTCCCCGGCTCGAGTGTGGCCGACATAGATCCAGTTTTTCAGGTCATATGAATACGACATGCTGGCTCCGTTTTGCTTATAGATGCACCACCACTTTCCTTTTTCCTGCGTGTCCTCCAGAAGATACGGATCAATCATACGACCCATTTTCTCTCGGGGTACATGATTACCCTTTACGCGGAGTAATTCAGTCTCGGACCAGTTCTTCAAATTTCTGCTGTGCATAATCCAAATCCGGCTGTCCTGTGTGCCGAACGTTTCTTTGTTGGGAGTTGGATAAGTTTGCAGGCACATTATCCATTCATCTTTATAGCGAATAATATTACCTGGACTGCTGTAGTTCAGGTTCCGGTTACGGGCGGTGATAATCTCCGGAAACGTCCAATATAAAAGATCACTGCTCTTGCTGTAGGCGGTCATATTATAGTAACCTCCATCTGCAGCTGCCTCCGACAGGGTGAAATACAGGTGGAAATTACCATTATGATAAACAATCGCCGGGTCCCGAAATGCATATTTATGGTCACCTCTGAAAATAATCGGAGATGTTAATTTCGAAAAATCCACTTTCTCTTTCCCATATAAGACAGGCCCGTAAATCATAGACAAAATCAATGCAAATTTAGTAATAGTTGGCATCGTTAATATTCCGGTTAAATTTTTTGGAGTAGGCAGTTACCTTTCTTTTTCATTTATTTAGTCTGCAGATGTGCTGATTATATTACTGCATGTATTTGCCGTAAAGACCTGTTTCAACACCAAATCTCGCTCCAGCCAGCATGTAAAGAGAAGGATGATAAAAGAGAGGGATGATTGGGAACTTGCTCGACAATGCCAGTTCAATAAATTAAAAGGATTGACGTGTGTTTGGGAAGTTGCTATATTACCGCAACTTAGATTTTTCGGGAGTGTAGCTCAGTTGGTAGAGCAACGGCCTTTTAAGCCGTAGGTCTTGGGTTCGAGTCCCAACACTCTCATTTGTTGAAATACATGATTGATAATTGCTTGTTTCATTTCTATACCGATCCAATTTCCTATAATCCCAAAATCACTTGAAACACATGATACGAAGGCGATTTTTTGTATTATTTTCAAAAAAATATCGTCAATTTTAATAAATATTTTCAAGATAAATATGAGGAAATACTTTAAAAAAGCCCGTTTTTTCTTGACGAAAGCATATATAATTTGGTATAAGCTATAGTGTTGAGATTCGTGGTTTTGAATTTCTCGTATATGGAATATCCATAGTTCCTGGGCAAACACCTATGCGTATAGGTGAGGGACTGAGTTGGAGTGAGGTTGATTCCTCTGGAGGTAGGGTTTTTCTATTTCGACTTTCAACTCACGGATAGTTACTCATGGTAGTGGCTGAAAAGCCATGTCCAACAATTAAAGTTATTTTTAACAGGCACAGGGTTTGGTGAAGATTCTTTGTTGCTTGTGTGAAGGTTGTTTGAGACAGATACAGCCCGAGGGCAACCTCTGTATTTATTTGTCTGTCGATAACAACGAATGTTTTGGCTCGTTGCCAAAACAACAATTGTTAATCTTCTTACAAAAAAGAAGATAGATTAAAGGAGAAGTGTTATGAGTAAGAAATTGTTTGTTTTAACTTCCTTTGTCCTGGTGTTGTCTCTGGTATGTAATGCCGGCGCACAGGGCACTGGTACAATCATGTACGAGATCTGGTCGGACATCGGCGGAACGAACGTGGAAGACCTGACGGGCAATGCGAACTTCCCGGACAACCCAACGTCCGGCGAGGAGTTGACGCTGTTCGAGACACCTACAGACATTGCTGACAACTTTGGCGGCAGGGTCTATGGCTGGCTCCATCCGGCGACCTCCGGTGACTACACGTTCTGGATTGCCACCGACGACAGCAGCGATTTGCTCCTGAGCACCGATGATGACCCTGCCAACGCAGTGGTGATTGCCGGCGTTGATGGATGGGCCCCTGCACGTGCTTTCGACGGTGAAGCCGGTTCACCCGGCACACGCCAGATGTCCGAGCCTATTGCGCTGGTTGGCGGTCAGAAGTACTATATCGAAGGTATATACAAAGAAGGCGGCGGCGGCGACAACCTGGCGGTGGCCTGGCAAGGTCCCGACAGCCCTGATAGGACTGTCATTGACGGTGCATTTCTCTCGCCTGCCCCGTGGAATGTTAACCTTTTGAAAGCCAAGGATCCGAACCCTGCAGATGGTGCTGTTGATGCAGATACATCATCATTGGAATGGGCCGCGGGCCCCTCGGCTGCTTCCTACAAGGTATATCTGAGTACCGATGCTGCAATTGATGAATCAGAATTGGTCTCAGAGACCGATCTGACAATACACCTGGTGGCCCTGGACATTGGAGCTGCTTACTATTGGCGAGTTGATGTGGTTGAGGCCGATGGAACCGTACGTGAAGGTAACGTCTGGAGCTTCACGACATTACCTCTGGAGGCTCATTTCCCGAATCCAGCCGACGGCGCCAAGTCGCAGCCGATGGATTCCAAGCTTAGCTGGACGGCCGGCAAGGGCGTAATTATGCACGATTTGTACTTCGGTACAGATGAGGCACTCGTAGCAGCAGGCGATCCGAGCACGTTCAAGGGTAAGGTCATGGTTACATCGTTTGACCCCGGCGTGCTGGAACTGGAAACGACCTACTACTGGAAGGTTGATGAGTTTTCTGTTACCGGTACGAATGCCGGTCCTCTCTGGAGCTTCACAACGTTCGGATCCGTAGAGATTACAGATCCTGACCTCCTGCTGTACTACAATTTCGAAACTGGCGAAGGTGACGTAGCAATTGACCAGTCAGGTCACAGTAACCACGGCCAATTTATGGGAACTCCGGAATGGGCAACAGGTTATCTCGGAGGCGGCCTGGCAATCGAACGTGATGAAGTTGACTACCTTCAGACTGCAGGCTCTCTGGGTATCACATCTAACAACATTACTGTTGCAGGCTGGGTAAAACACGATGCATCTCCACAGCCGTGGTCAGGTATTTTGACTACCAGAGGCAGCGGTAATTTAGGTTTACAGCACAACGGTGTGGAACTGCGTTATATGTGGGGTGCCGATCAATATTGGGACTTCTCTTCAGGATTGAATATTCCCAACGGTGAATGGTACTTTGCCGCTCTGGCAATATCGCCGGATCAGGGCAAGCTGTATCTTAATGGTACTCAAACAGCGACCAACGTTGCCGAGCATGTACCAGTAACATTTGACAGCCAAATTCGTGTCGCCAGAGACCATAATGACGATAGAGTCATGACATGTCTGATTGACGAAGTCAGACTCTACAACAAGACTCTGACGGATGTAGAAATTCTTAAGCTTATGGGAGCTGTCTCTGACGTAACAGCGCCCGGCGATGTCGTCCAGGGTGTTCCTAACGATGGAGACTGGCCTGGTGCAGAGACACCTGACCTGGCGACTGATGATAATACCGGGACGAAGTATCTGCACTTCAAAGGCGAAACGGAACCCACCGGATTCCAGATTGCGCCGGCTTCCGGCTCGAGTATTGTTACGGGGCTGACCCTCACTACAGCGAATGATGCAACTGAGCGTGATCCCATTTCATTTGAACTTTCGGGTTCTAATGACAGTATAGATGGGCCATATACCTTGATTGCCAGCGGTGATATTGTCGATTTCGCACAGGAAACTGCGATATCACGCTTCACCATGAACTCCACAGCGATTACATTTGATAATAATGTGGCATACGCTTACTACCAGGTCATGTTCCCAACTGTCCGGGATCCCGGCAGTGCCAACAGCATGCAGATTGCCGAAGTAGAGCTGTTAGGTGTTCCCGCCCCCTTAGCCCGCTGGGAGTTTGAGGGCGATTTTGAAGGCGGCATCCCTGTTGGTGATGTTGGCTTCGCGGACGATCCGGATATGGGCAAAGTTCTGAGCCTGCCGGGTGGCGATGATCAGTATGTTGATCTCGGCTCTGTGGGCATAAGCGGTAACATGCCAAGAACAATAACCGTCTGGGCCAAAGCCGACAACACGTCGATTCCTGACTGGACCCTGATATTTGGCTTCACAGGTGATGCAGATGGTAACGGCGGAAATGGCAGCCACTTCAATATCGGAAGCTTAGGTGGGCCCGGCGGAGTCGGCGCTCACGTTTGGGGCTGGGAAGAGACGATCTTCTCTGACGAGGAAGCCCTGGAATGGCACCATTACGCCATGAGCTATGATGGAACGACCATACAGTACTACGGAGACGGCGATCTGTTGGATACAGACCTAGGCAAATCCAATGTACGTGATCTGTCTATTTCGGCCGACCGTGTTCATGCCGGTAGTCGTATTACTCAGGCCAGTTCCTTCCCCGGCAAAGTTGATGATGCTCGGGTTTATGGTCTGGTGTTAACTCAGGCACAAGTCCGTGGAGTTATGAATGCGCCTCGTCCAGGCGCTAAAATCATCTGGGTCTCAGGTTTCTATGATGACAACGCTGACGGCGCTCCGGATGACCAGGAATGGGTTGACATACTTGAAGCAGCAGGCTATGTAGTTGACTACAATCCGGGTTGGCTTGAACTCGACGAAGCTCAGGTTGCTACACTCAATGCTGCCGACCTTGTTATCGTAAGCCGCAACAGCAACAGCGGCGACTATGACGATGGCGATGAAGTGGCTCTGTGGAACTCAGTCACGACACCGATCATCAATAGCTCGACCCATATTGTCAGAAGCAGTCGTTGGAAATGGGTGGATTCCACCACCATTCTGAGTCTTACTCCTGCGATGGTTCTTGCAGATGGCACCGAGATACCGGGTATCAATGCAGAAGTTGGTCCATCCTCATTCATGGACACTGCTGCGGGTAATGGTACAGTGCTCGCGACAGGTGACGGCTTGCCCTTCATCATCGAATGGGAAGCCGGAGTAGAATACTATGATGGCGCAGGTGAGATAGCCGGCGGACCACGGGTATTCTTCACCGCTGGCACACAAGAGACAGCACCTGAAGTTGGTCGAGGCGAGATGAATCTGAGCCCCGAAGCCCTGGCAGTTTTCATGGAAACAGTCGATAGATTGATAAGTCCACCCGCACCTGCACCAGCCGCAGCCGTAAACTTACTGCCTAACGGCGGCTTTGAAGACGGTGTTATGGATCCGTGGAACACGTATGGAAGCCTTGTTACTACCGCAGAAGTAGTTCAGGTATTGGACGGCGCAGCGGT
>JAVVFI010000007.1:0-32159 GCA_032250555.1 Sedimentisphaerales bacterium | reverse complement strand
CCTTCGTTGTTGAATATATATACGTTTATGTTATTATCACCTTCATTTAGATTTAATGAAATGCTCAGAAGGTCATCTACCCCATCTTGATCCGGAGAAAATACATCGGGACTTAAGTTCACCCCATTTTGGTGAACTCATTATTTTCTTTAAGCCTTCATTTAATAAGTCTAATAATTCAGTATCAGCTTTTCTTAAACCATAGGCATATTTTTCTTCTCCTGTCCATCTGTACGCAAGGCCGAGGGCGTAAATTCGATGCAGGCATTCCCTGCTGATATGAAGCAGCCGGGGCCCAATCTTCCGGTAAGTGAGCATCGGTTTTTCTGCGCAATTATCCGCGTCCTTAAGAACATCTCTCATACATTTCTGCAAAACTCTGTCTTGTGTATAGAGTATTTTCAGATGCTCGAGGTCTTTGCCGGTCAACATTAATCTGGGGTGGTAATTTTCGAGTGTACTGAGAACTTTAGGAGAATCTACGTCAGATTCCTGAGCCAAACCCGATATTGTAAGGCAAAAAGCAAGAGTAATAGCCAAGGTGAGAAACCTGCAAATATTTGTCATAATCTGCCTCCATATCCTGAGTTGTATTAAGGGAACCTCTCAATGTTATAGAATATTTGATACCTGCAAGGCAAGGAAAATCTTTTGCCGTTCCGGCTGAAATTGATTATGATTATGCTAAATCTATCAATCATTTTTGAGATAGATGTGAAATTACGAAAAAGTTTATTTGTGAGAGAAGCTCTATGAATAAGAAACCCGAGGTATGTATTATTGGCGGCGGGATGATAACGCAAGTACAGATTCTGCCTTCGGTCTATCAGCTTCAGCGTCTTGGTCTTGTCAGTGAGGTTAGTGTGTGCGCATTGAACAGCGCTCCATTGAAGGTGCTGGTACAAGATGAATCCCTCACAAAAGCATTTCCCGGCCAAAGCTTCAAGTCATATCCTTCAGTGGATAATGATCCACAGCAGAACTTTCCCGAACTATATAAAGAAGTAATCGGCAAAATGACGAAGGGCAACATTGTAATTGTTGCAGTGCCGGACCAATTGCATTATCCGGTTTTACAAGCCGCCCTTGCCGCTGACCAGCATATATGCTGTGTAAAGCCGCTTGTCTTAAAATATTCACAGGCGGCAGAAATCGAACAAATTGCCTACGAGAAAGGGCTTGTCGCAGCGGTTGAGTATCACAAGCGGCTGGATGACAGGGCGCTGATGGCCCGCCGGTTATACCGAGAAGGCAAATTCGGTGAATTCCGTATCGGCCACGCGGAAATGAATGAGCCATACTATTATCGGGATTCTAATTTCCAGAACTGGTTCACTGTGGAAAATTCCGATATGTTTACTTATGTCGGCTGTCATTACGTTGACCAGGTGCATTTCATCACGGGACTGCTTCCCAAAATGGTGTCCGTATATGGTATAAAAGATACGTACCCCAACGGCAAAACAGGTTACCTGTGGACCGATGCCCGTGTCATCTGGGAAAACGATGCATGTCTGCATGTGACAAATATAATGGGTTATCCCGACGAAGGGCCCGGTGGTAATTTTCAGGGCCTTCGTATGTACTGCCGAGGTGAGGGTAAAAGCGGTATGCTCGTACACAACGACCAGTATCGCGGTATCGAACACTGTTACATTACAAAAGGCAGCGAGCCGGGTGATACATACTACAGTGAGCCGAGTCCGGACTATTTTAAGTATATCGAGCTTGGCGGCGAAGGGCTGACTCCGGTAGGATACGGGTATCGTTCGATAGAATTTATAATAAAAAATATCTGCAAGTGTATCGATGTGTCCGACGGAGCGGATGAGCACGAGGCTTTAGCCCGCCGGCAGAAGTTGATTAAACAATTCGATGAGGAAGGTATAATGGCAACACCGGCGAACAGCTCATACAATGAGCTGGTGACCGAGGCGGCGCGCCTATCGATTCTAAACGTCGGCAGAAGGGTTGAAATAACCTACGGTGAAAATGGCGGTGTCGATTTTTATAAATAGAAAGAAAACAAAACCACTATGGCAAAAGAATTTCCACTTGTTCCAATCAAAGTAAAATCCGTATCGACAAAGTTTCGCAAACTTTCCGGGTCTATTCCGAATGATGAGACAATAAAACAGATTGAAGGGCTTCGCAGAGCCGAGCCATTGAGTATGCGAGGTCAGCCGCCAGTAATCTGGGAGCTTGCTGAAGGGGTAAATGTTTACGATGCTTACGGCAATATGTGGCTTGACTTTTCATCCGGTGTACTCGTTGCCAATGCCGGCCACGGCGCGAAAAAAATCGCCGATGCGATTATCAGCCAAGCTTCCAAGCCGTTACTAACTACCTATTGTTTTCCCAACGAGCCAAGGATCAAGCTTACGCAGAAGCTGGTTTCGCTTGCACCGGAACGCTTAAATAAGGTGTTTATACTCAGTACCGGCGCGGAAAGCACAGAGTGCGCCCTGAAGCTAATGCGCACATACGGACGAAAGAACGGCACAGATAACAAGAGCATTATAGTTTCATTTGAAAATGCCTTTCACGGCAGGACCCTCGGTGCGCAGCAGATGGGAGGTTCGAGTGACGGCAAGGCATGGATAAAAAATCTCGATCCTGAGATAGTACATGTGCCGTTTCCCGATGGATTCCGCTGTGAAGACACCAGCTTCGAGCTGTTCGAGAAGACGCTTTCGAGGCTTGGCGTTGAGCCGGACAACGTGGCGGGAGTAATAAGTGAAACTTATCAGGGAGTAGGGCCTAACTTCATGCCGAAACAATATGCAAAGGACCTGAGAAAATGGTGCAGCAAGCATGGGGCGTTATTATGTTTCGATGAGGTCCAGGCGGGATTCGGCAGATGCGGAACTATGTGGGGCTTTCAACTGTACGACGTCGTACCGGATTTGTTCTGTATAGGCAAAGGAGTCAGCAGCTCATTGCCAATAAGCGGAGTAATCGGGGCCGAAGATGTGATGGATTTGTTCGGGCCCAATGAGATGACCAGCACTCATTCGGGTAATCCGGTTTGCTGTGCGGCTGCATTTGGAAGTATAGAAGTTATCGAACAGGAAAAGCTTGTTGAGAACGCTGCAAAGGTGGGATTGGTTCTGCAGAAAAATCTACAACAGATAAAGAATGAGTTTTCCGACGTTATAGGTTTTGCGCCGGGAGCCGGTCTTGTAGCCGGACTGCTGATGGTCAAAAAGGGCAGTAAAGAGCCGGACTACGAACTGGCCTGGAATGTGGTCAATCTTTGTTTCCAAAAGGGTCTGCTGATGTTCGCGCCTGTCGGTGTGGGCGGGGGCTGTGTTAAGATAGCGCCGCCATTGTGTATCAGTGAAGAAGCAGTCATAGAAGGCTGCGAGGTAATTCGCGAGGCAGTAAAAGAGGCGATCTAATTAATCACAGAAATAACAAACTTCCTGACTCACCAAATCAGATATCCATCGTGCATAGACCACCTACGGGAGTAATAATCTCCGCCCCTACGGCAAGATTGCGCGGGAGATAGTATTGGTCGGCCATGTTTTCGATGAGTTGTTGGGCATGTTTATCTTCGACAACAGCGACAATGCTGCCGCCCATACCGGCACCGACAAGACCGGCGCCTAAACATCCGGGAGTTGCCAGGGCGATGTCAACAAGCATATCGATTTCTGGCAAGCTCACATTATAGCCGCCCCCCTGCCGCCACAGCTGGGCCCGTTCCATACGCTGCTTGTCACCTGATTTGAGGTCGCTTATAAGGGCATCTATCCTTTGATCCGAATAACTGTTGTCTGTTGGTATGCGCCGGCCATCAACCATTTTTGATAAACGGTCACCATTGTGAGATGCGCTCATTAACTCGCCAAAGGTTTTCATATCGCCGGTTCTCAGGCACTCCGGGACCATCTTAGCACGGATACACTCGGCTATCCCATAAAGACATATCTGCCTGATAAGGTAGCCCTTTTCTGGTTCGGCGTGACTCCTAAACACACGATGAACCTTTTGCTCGTTTTCGGCAAGGATTTTCATAATGTCCTTACGACTGACAGATGCGGGCAATGATTTTACTATTCGATAGATTTGAACCTCATCAACGCCAAGTGTCTGTGGGTTGATATCGCGAAGCTGTTTGAGCTTGCCAGTGTACTCGGGAAAGTTTTGTCGTATCATCATCAAACCGAATATATATGCAGCTACACGGCTGTTAAAAACATCACGTGCACCGGCCTGCTTCTTTGCTTCGATGTTACTATTTGCCAGAACAAAACTGTGCCCGCCGGGAAGCGCAGCACCATCTACCGACGTTGGAAAAGCTGTAATATGGAGAATTGTAGCAGGTTTTCCGGATATAATTGCAGCGTGGTCACTGCATCCACCCCGAGTACCCACATACCATTCGGCAAAACCCCAATGCTCAATGAAATCGGCAGGTTTAATTTGAAGCGAGTTTATTCTTATTACGGCTTCAGCCGTGCCCATAACCAAGGCCGATGAAGAACTAAGGCCGGCGGCAATTGGTATATCACCATAGACCATCATATTCATACCCTTAATCGCCGGTGAAAAAGTGCCTTCGTCATTTGTGTTTAGATGCTGGAGGTACAGCACAGCGGCACGTATATAATTCGACCAGGTAACCGATGGGTCGTTCCTGCGCTTTTCATATTCCTGATAACACCATGTGTCCCAGTCCCGGATTATTTCCCTGGCCGGCAGGCAACCGCTGATACGGAATTGCTCATCAGGAAACTGTTCCGAATCGACATTTTTCAGCATCACGCGGTCATCATCACGCGGCTCGACAACCAGCCACATTTCCTTTACACAGACCGGATTGACCGAACCGCCGCGGTGGTCGATATGAGTACCTAATAAATTAACACGACCGGTTGAGTGTATTATAATAACGCTGCTATCTGCGCTATATCTGTAGGTAAATTCTTCAAGGCATTGCAAACACATCCGGGCTGCTTCGGCCTTTAAGTCTTTATTGTCACCGTAGATCCGATCTAACCTGCTGCTGAATTTACTGTTTGCATCTTTAATAAGAGCAATCCAGTCGCCGGCATTGTGCCGGCCACCGACTTCTAAAGCCATAAGCACTCCTGTAAAAATATATCCGCCTGCTTTTCAAAATACCGGCGAATAATAAAACTTCATCCGGTTGAATAAACTGTGTCACCATCTACTATAGTCCGCTCGAGAGTCACCTTATATTCGCCCGGCAGGCCGGTAACGTCGAGCACACACAAATCAGCATTGGCCCCATCGACAATCGAGCCGCAGCCTTTTTTATCCAGTTGAGTCAAAACGCACGGGTTTGTTGACAATATTTTCGCGGCTGTAACAAGAGCCTGGTCGAGCTGCAGCGCTTCATGCCTGCGGTTCCAGATACCCTGCATATCGGCCGTTAGCCAATTGAGCAGGTTGGTAAATCCGCGGTTCATTGTAAGATTACTGCTAAACAGTGTGCCGGGCTTTTCGACAACCTGGAAGTATTCGCCGCTTTCGCTCAGGGCGCCCCGGATTCCACCACCTTTGAACTGCGTAACCTGCGAACCGGCCGCAAACAGGCAGTCGGTCACTCCGATTATTTTGCCTGCGCCTTTTCGCTTCAGGATGTCTCTTACGTAGGCGGGATTAACATGGTAGCCGTCAAGAATCTGCTCGGCATAAAGCTCATCGGATTTCAGAACGGCTTCAACTGCACCGCCGCCGTGGAACGGCTTATAGGAACCGCCTGTCGGGCCGTTGGTAAAGTGAATGAAGTACTTAAGACCGGCCCGGATTGCCTCTTCGATCTGCTCACAGGTTGCGCTGGAGTGTCCGGCACCTACAACGACGCCTTTTTTTGTTAGATATTCTATCAGCTCGTATCCGGCTTTTCCAAAATCCGGCACTACGTTGACCAGTTTGATTGCTCCTTTGTCATCGATGCTATCGAAGGAATCTTTGACAAATTCAAGGACCATGTCAGGATTTTGAGCACCGGCCATCAAGGGGTTGATGAAACTACCCTCTAAAAGTCCGCCCAGAAGCTTAGCCCCCGGCCGGCTTTTCGGTTTACTTAGATAATTATACAGTTGAGCAAAACAATGTCTCAGGTTCTCGACGGGACTGGCCCAGGTCCCTACGTAAAAACCTGTTACACCGAATCTCACAAGTGTTTTTCTGAGCATATCCAGGCCATTTTCATACGCAGAGGGACTATTATCAAAGGTCTCAGATTTTGGATCATAAAGACCGCTGGTGAATTCAAAGAGGTTGTAACCGTGAAAATGTATGTCAACAAAGCCCGGCACGACATATTTTCCGGTGATATCGATGGTTTCGCTGCATTTGTTTTTGCCGGCAGCAAATTCGACTTTACCGTCGCGCATAATGACATCGGCGCGTTCAACGCTATCAGGTGTAACTATGCAGCCGCCTTTGAGTTTGGTTGTCTTCATTTTGAGACTTTCGCAAAATCCATTTAATGCTAAAATAAGACAGAATTAATGTTATCCGCCCAGGTTAGTTTAAGCTTTTATGACATTTTTGTCCAGCAAGTTGTTGTACCAAATACGTGCAAGCCACAGTAAAAGTACAATTCAAATATCGAGAATAATCCATATCATTTCGAACGATTTATTTTGGCAATTCAGGAGCACAAAAAGCATTTTACCACCTCCGGGACAATTATAAAGGCATCTTTTTAATCGGCTTTTGACTTTACAATGGTGCTCATGCCTGTTAGAATCCAAGGATTGAATAAACAACAGATAAATTTACGCGTAGTTATCCATATGGCCGGTAAAATTAATATTAATATCGAACGATGTAAAGGCTGCGGCTTGTGCATAATGGTATGTCCGAAAGGCTGCATCGTTGTGTCCGAAAAATCCAATAAAAACGGTTTCTTCCCGGCTAAATCCGACAATGCGGACTGCACAGGCTGTGGAGCATGCGCGATCATTTGTCCGGAAGCCATAATCGAAGTATTTCATAATCAATCGAACAAAATCGAGACAATTACCGAACCAAACAAAAAGCCGAAGTTGAGTCTAATGAAGGAAAAAGCATAAGCCCCGTCGGAAGCAGGGATCAAGAATATGGTAGAAAAAGGTCAAATTTCTATCGGAACAGACGAGCGGGTTTTAATGTGCGGCAATGAGGCCCTTGCAGAAGCAGCCATTCTTGCCGGATGTGATGCTTATTTCGGATATCCGATTACCCCACAAAACGAGATCCCCGCCTATATGTCCCGCAGAATGCCGGAGGAAGGCCGGGTTTTCGTGCAGAGCGAAAGCGAGCTTGCCGCGATTAACATGGTATTCGGAGCTTCGGCAACGGGCAAAAGAACTATGACAAGCTCATCCAGCCCAGGAATAAGTCTAATGCAGGAGGGAATAAGCTTTCTTGCAGGCGCCGAGCTGCCGGCAGTAGTGGTCAACGTAATGCGTGGAGGTCCGGGTCTTGGCAACATTGCCCCATCTCAGAGCGATTATTTTCAGGCCACCCGAGGAGGCGGGCACGGTGACTATCGAACCATCGTCATGGGACCTTCGAGTGTACAGGAGATGGCCGACTGTACGTTGCTGGCATTCGAACTTGCCGATAAATATCGAATGACCGTAATGGTCCTTGCAGACGGCTTTTTGGGTCAGATGATGGAACCGGTTGTTTTGAAGAAAAGGCCAAGCACTGAATTGCCGCCCAAAGACTGGGCGCTGACCGGGGCCAAAGACAGAGAGCAAAATATTGTCCGCTCATTATGGCTCGGTGAGGGAGTATTGGAAGATCTAAATTTTAAGTTAGATAATAAATACAAACAGATCCAAAAAAATGAAGTACTCTGTGAACAATACGAGGTTGATGACGCCGAAATCGTAGTGGTCGCATACGGCATCGCAGCAAGAATCGTCAGCGGCGCAGTAACCCTGGCAAGAGAAGAAGGAATCAAGGTCGGCTGGATACGCCCTGTCACCCTGTGGCCTTTTCCAACAGAGCAAATCAGCAAAGCGGCTGATGAATTCCGACTTTTCCTGACCGTCGAAATGAGCACCGGCCAAATGGTTGAGGATGTAAAACTCGCCGTAGCAGGCAAATCTCCTGTAGTATTTTACGGCAGAACCGGCGGGGGAGTACCTACTGTTGACGAAATTCTCGATAAAATAAGGCAATTGACTTTAAACCAAGATACTAAAGACTAAAAATGAAAACGGTATTTCAAAGAACACCGACTCTTAAAGATTGTCCAACGCATTATTGTCCCGGATGCGGACACGGTATTGCTCATCGACTGATTGCCGAGGTCATCGATGAACTCGACATACGCGGCATCACTATCGGCATAGCACCCGTAGGTTGCGCCGTATTAGCCTATGATTATCTTGACATCGATATGGTAGAGGTTGCGCACGGCAGACCGCCGGCTGTTGCCACGGGTATGAAAAGGACAAATCCGGACAAAATAATCTTCTCCTATCAGGGCGACGGCGACCTGGCGAGTATAGGGGCCGGTGAGATTTTGCATGCCGGACATCGGGGCGAGCAAATAACTGTCATATTCATTAACAATGCCGTATATGGGATGACCGGGGGACAGATGGCTCCGACGACAATGGTTGACCAGATTACAGCGACAACGCCTAAAGGCAGGAATGCAGCCGAAGAGGGTTATCCACTGTGTGTCTCCGAACTGTTAGCGGTGCTGCCGGGTGTAAGTTATATCGAACGATGTGCACTGAACACCCCTGCGAATATCCGCAAGGCCAAAAAAGCCCTTACGCATGCTTTTGAACAGCAGATAAACAACGCACCAGGTCTTTCGCTTGTTGAGCTGCTGAGCAGTTGCCCGACATACTGGAGAATGAGCCCTGCTAATGCGACAAAATGGATTGATAATGAAATGACAAAGGTTTTTCCTTTGGGCCGACTGAAGGGCTAACAATGACAGCTAACGGTTTTACTGAAGAGATTATTATTGCCGGTTTCGGTGGTCAGGGTATCATGCTGACGGGCAAACTGCTTGCCCAGACTGCAATGCAGGCGGGCCAAGAGGTGACATATATGCCATCTTACGGTGCGGAGGTTCGAGGCGGTACCGCTAATTGTACGGTGATTATTTCAGAGACAAAAATCGCCTGTCCCGTCGTTGCAAATCCCGACTCATTAATTGTAATGAACAAGGCCTCACTGAATAAATTCGGCCTGCGTCTCAAAAAGCACGGCCTGCTGATAATGAACAGCTCTTTGATTGATACTGAACCTCAGCTTGATGAGACAATTGAAATAATTTCCATACCCGCCGACAAATTAGCTGTCGAGTTAGGCAGCCAGAAAAGCGCTAATATGGTAGCTTTGGGTGCATATTTACAAAAGCGGGAATACCTCACAGCCAACCAGGCCGGAGAAGCACTGCCCAATGTACTTGCAAAACGATACCATAAGACTTTGCCGGTGAATATCAAAGCCCTTCAGTGCGGCGCTGAATTTATCAAATCATGCTGCAAGGTTTGAGCAAACAAGGCACAGAAAAACATAAGCCGGAGGAATAAAATGAATCGGAAAGAACTGCCGTATAGCAAGCTTTCACAGAAAACAGCAAATAAAACCTGGCTATTGTCGCTTCTATGTCCGGTGATTTTATTCTTTTTTGTTCCTGCCGCCAGCGCCCAAGAACAATATAAATTGATAAGCCGAGATGCAATTTCACAAATCGTTGATGGTGAGTATGACGCCGCAATCAAACACTTTGAGAACTATCTCATCCAACACCCCAAAGACCTCGAATCCATGTATGGCCTTGCAGTGGCCTACTCTCAAAAAAATGATATAACTACAGCTATGGCATACGTGGAGAAAGCCGTTGATGAGGGACTTCAGTTCGGGCGCTTCCTCGCCGGACCAAGAGATTTGTTAAAACCTCTGAACGACAGCGCCGAGTTTAAGGCATTGGCCCAAAAACATAACTTCGAGCTTCTGCACGGGCCTATGCTCGGCTGCGTTACTGATACCAGCGCAAAGTTCTGGGTGCGCACAGCCAACGAAGTGCCTGTACAGGTCCTCATCGGCACACCGCGAACAGCAAAATCACCAATCAGCTCAGCCATTGTCACTACAGCCAAGGAAAAAGACTTTACAGCGGTGCTTGCAGTCAGGGGATTAAAACCTGATACCCGTTATCCATACAAACTGGTGGTGGACGGCAGGATTCAACCGAGACAGTGGGCTTTCCGCACTTTTCCAGCTCCGGGAGCCAAAAGCACATTCTGGATCGGCTTCGGCGGCGGGGCGGGCTTCACTCCTCAGTACGAAAGAATGTGGGATACGATTACTTCCCACAATCTGCATGCATTTCTCCTGCTCGGTGACAACGTATATATCGATAATCCCACAAGACAGGCGGTCCAGCAATACTGTTATTATCGTCGCCAGTCACGTCTCGAATTCAGGGACTTTGCCGCCTCGACGGCTATTTTTTCAATATGGGATGACCACGACTTCACAACCAACGATGCCGGTGGCGGCCCTGAAATCATGAGACCCTACTGGAAGCTTCCTGTCTGGCGCACATTTGTCAACAACTGGGTAAATCCCTATTACGCGGGAGGAGAAACTCAACCGGGCTGCTGGTATGATTTTTCCATCGGCGACATCGATTTCTTCATGCTTGACGGCCGCTACTATCGTACTACATCCAAGGTTACAAATCCCTCGATGCTGGGCGATGTCCAGAAAATGTGGCTGTTAAAAAAATTGAAGTCCTCTAAGGCAACTTTCAAAGTGATTGCTTCGCCGGTGCCCTGGTCTTATGGTGCCAAGCCGGGCAGTCAAGATCCTTGGCAGGGATATAAAGCAGAACGAGAGCAGATTTTTTCATTTCTTGAATCCAACAAAATTGACGGTGTAATACTCATCTCGGCCGACCGTCATCGCTCCGACATCTGGAAGATTGAAAGGCCGAAGGGATATGACCTGTACGAATTCGAAAGTTCAAAACTGACTAATATCCACACTCATAAAATAATGCCTGGCTCTTTATTCGGCTACAATAAGAAATGCTCATTCGGACGGCTCCAGTTTGATACTACTATACCCGATCCGCAGGTAACCTATAAAATAATCAGCATCGATAACGAGGTCATCTACACATTTTCCCTCAAAAAAAGTCAGTTGACCAGCAGCAATGCCAAATAAAGACGGTTCGGACAACACTCAAGGTTTCGTAAAAACTTGCATAAATATCCACCATGAGATACAATGTCTGAAATAAGTAGAAGAATAAGATTTAATAAGAGGTTGGGAAGCTAAAAATGGCCAAGCAATCAAATAATAAAAAAACCAAGGCAATCTGTAGTTTCTGCGGCAGAGCGGCAACTCAGTCTGATACGCTAATAGAAGGCCCCAGCAAAGTGTATATTTGTCCGGAATGTGTTGAACTGTGCCATAATATCATCAAACAAAACCGCAAACGAACCGGCTTAGGCAGCGTTAGCCTTGAAGAAATGCCCAAACCGAGAATGATAAAAGAATATCTGGACCAGTACGTAATCGGCCAGGAACATGCCAAAAAATATCTTTCAGTCGCAGTCCATAACCACTATAAACGCCTGATGCACACCGACAGCAACGACAGCGACGTTGAGATAGACAAATCCAATGTTCTTTTAATCGGCCCGACAGGTTCCGGCAAAACACTTCTTGCCAAAACACTCGCGAATAAACTGGAAGTGCCGTTCGCAATATGCGACGCGACGACAGTTACCGAGGCGGGATACGTCGGCGAAGATGTAGAAAACTTTTTGCTTCGACTGCTCCAAGCGGCAGACTACGACACAGAAACGGCGCAACGTGGAATCGTTTATATCGACGAAATAGACAAGGTCGGCAAAACTTCTCAGAACGTCTCAATTACACGTGACGTCTCCGGAGAAGGCGTCCAGCAGGCCCTGTTAAAAATGCTCGAAGGTACCACCGCAAACATCCCGCCCCAAGGCGGCAGAAAACACCCCGAGCAGTCGTACATCCAACTCGACACCACGCAGATACTTTTTATATGCGGCGGCACCTTTGTAGGTCTGGAAAACATCATCAAAAAGCGGCTCGGCAAAAAAATGATTGGATTCGATTCCGAATTAGCCGGTAAAACCGATGAAAAAGCCGAATACAGTGACATATTGCAGCAGGTGATACCGGAGGATATCATCGAGTATGGAATGATTCCTGAAATGGTGGGCCGGCTTCCTGTAATTACAACTCTTACAACTCTCGATGAAGATGCGCTTATAGAAATTCTGACTCAACCGAAGAATGCGCTCTGCAAGCAGTATCAAAGATTTTTCCAGATGGAAGACGCCGAGCTTGAGTTTACTAAAGACGGACTTCATGCCTTAGCTCAGAAAGCCCTCAAGCGTGACACCGGTGCCAGGGCATTGCGCGCTATTACAGAGGAGTTGATGATTGACCTGATGTATCAACTTCCCGAAGAAGCTAAGCCCGTGAAATACGTAATCAACCGCGATATTGTTGAGGGCAAAGCCGATCTGTTGACAGCAAAACAAACAACAAAAAAGGAATCGGCTTAAAAAGCTCAAATGGTTAGATTTGAGGTTAAATATGCTGTCCAATCCTAAAGTAATTGAATCACTGGTACAAAAAATTGTTGAAGCTGTACACCCGCTAAAGATAATTCTTTTTGGTTCATATGCCCAAGACAAACCAAATCCGGAAAGCGATATTGATGTTCTGGTCGTAATGCCCGAAGGCGTTCATTGCAGGCGAACTTCACAACTGTTATATCGGCAAATTCGAGGATTAGGGGTTCCTTTTGATGTCTTAGTGTCAACACCAACTATTTTAGAAAAGCATAAAGATAATATCGGCTTAATTTATAGAACTGTGCTAAAAGAAGGAAAAGAAATATATGCCGCCTAAGGGTCATTTTTCAGGAAGCCCTGCTGACTGGCTACGTTACTCTCGCAGCGATTTAGAGCTTGCCCGCACAATCCGAACGGCGGAAGTTATGTTTGAAGTACTCTGCTTTCATGCTCAACAAGCTGCAGAAAAAGCTTTGAAAGCAGTACTTATTGCCAAAGACGTTCCACCTCCGAAAACTCACAACATCAGAACACTGCTTGACCTTTTACCGGAAGAGATCATTGTGCCAGAGGAAATTGAAGATGCAGCAAGTCTGAGCGACTATGCCGTTACAAGCCGTTACCCTGGTGACTTTGAGCCTGTTAATGAAGAAGAATATAAAGAGGCGGTGCGATTAGCAGCGACGGTTGTTCTATGGGCGGAAAGAATTACCCAATAGCAAAAAGATGATGCCACTTAAATTTCAGACAGTAGGATTATTTTATCATTGTGAATAAAGTCCGGGCACATAGAAATCGTACATTAATACTCAACCAAGCAGAAGCAGAGCAATACAGCAAGGATTTGATTCACATTTCCAAACCTGCCGCTGTAAATACCCTCGAAAACAAAATAGTAAACCAGGACACTTTCGAAGCACTTACTATGCTGGAGGAGAACTTTGTTGACCTGCTTATACTGGACCCACCCTACAATCTCACAAAAACCTTTAATTCCACAACTTTTAGAAAAAAGAGTATTGCCGGTTACGCTGAATGGCTCGAAAACCTGATGGTCAAATTACTGCCCACACTTAAAAGCACGGCCTCGGTGTATGTTTGCTCTGAGTGGTATTCGTCAACAGCGGTCCATCTTGTACTGGATAAGCTGCTTAAGGTTAGAAATCGAATTACCTGGGAAAGGGAAAAAGGCAGAGGCGCAAAAAGAAACTTCAAAAACGCTTCGGAGGATATTTGGTTTGCCACCGTCTCTGACGATTACGTATTCAACGTTGAAAATGTAAAGTTAAAACGCAGAGTACTCGCACCATATACTCATACAAACGGTGAACCAAAAGACTGGCTCAATACATCCGAGGGCCAGTTTCGCTTAACACACCCGTCAAATTTATGGAACGATATAACTGTGCCCTTCTGGTCAATGCCGGAGAACACAGACCATCCGACACAAAAACCCGAAAAGCTGTTAGCTAAATTAATCCTGGCAAGCACGAATGAAAATGACTTTGTATTCGACCCATTTATGGGTGTCGGCAGCAGTCTTGTTGCAGCTAAAAAACTGAATCGTAAATTCCTTGGCCTTGAGATTGAAACAGAATATTGCCTGCTCGCTGCGAAGCGCCTGCACTTAGCAGAGCTTGATATGACAATTCAAGGTTATAGCGACGGAGTATTCTGGGAAAGAAATTCGCTAAAGGGGCAAAAACAAAAGACAAAAACGCCCGTTGTTTCAACGAGACAGTCGAAAAGCACACCCTCATCTCAGAGCCTCATATTGTGATTTAGCCTGAAAATAATCCCTTATTCGACCACTCTCACAGTTGAAATACCCTCCACCAGCAGGTCATATATCAGCTTCACCTCTCCATTGTACATTCTAATACATCCCCGTGAATCCGCCTTGCCTATTTGATCCGGGTCCTTTGTGCCGTGAATACCAAAACCAGTCCTGTCTTTGGCGTTTCCTTCAATACCATCGAGTCCTATCCATCTCGAGCCCAAAGGATAGTCCGGATCCTCGGCATAATACATTTTGCCTGTATCCGGATCCGGCCAAGGCGGGCTGATTAGCTTTCCTTTTCCCGGCGGTTTAACCCGCCAGAGCCCGGTTGGTGTCTCTCGCCCGGGCTTGCCGAGACCAATCCGAAAACTACGAACAAATGTTTTGTCCTGAAGATACAAATCCATAACAAAAGACGAACGATCCACTCTCACATGGAAGGGGCCATTTACAACTTTAATCGTATCACCGGCGCGGAGTGCCTCGGGTCTGCTGATGTTATTAATTGCTAAAAGGATTTCCCAGGGGACTTTATACTTTTTGGCAATCGTAGAAAGTAAATCACCGGGTTTGACCTTGTAACTTCCGCAAAGCTTGTCATCGGGATAAATCGTCTTGCTGAACAGCCATTTATCGGAAAGATCCCTTAGCTGCTCCTTCACAAACGCCCGCTGCTGTTTATTCAAAGGCATTCGGAACGCCTCGGTCAACTTTGTACGGGCCTCTATAATCCTTTCGGGCTTTTCGCTGAGCAGTGCTGCGGCTTCGGCAATCAGCGATGCAGCTTCCGAATTAGGTGCAAAATCCTGTAAAGATTCAATGTCGGGGACAACCGGTTTAGTTTCAACTACCGGTGATTTGGGCTCCAGCTCTGTTATCTGTTCCGGTATCGGCTCCGGTATTGGTTCCGGCAGGCGTTCCGGCAGTGGTTCCGGTTCGGGTTCTTTAGCCACCTCCTGCATTTTTTCTTCGAATTCCGGTATTTTGGATTCAGGTGTGGCGCCGTTAACATCTTCCGGACCTGCTTCTTTGCCGAAAGGACCATATTTAACAGCAATAATCAAACCAACAATAAGCAAAACCGGAATGATATATTTCCAGCTTTGCCGGGGTCTTCGTCTGCTTCGCAGACGACGAGAACGACGAGCCATTTTATACTCCTTTAGCGTTATCGGATTCCCGCTTCACGGGATTCCTTAGTATATATTATTTCTTTTTCCGTAACTATAATATCTACCGACTGATCATGCTCGGCCACCGGTACTTTCTCAACTAACTGCTCCGCAAACCCAAAACCGCATCTGGAAGCCTTGAGTTCGGTATTAGCGAAAAACCTGTCGTAATAGGAACCGCCCCGACCAAGTCGATTTCCCTTTTTGTCAAATCCCAATCCCGGGGTTACCACCAAATCAATCTCTTCAAATGCCACCGGCACCCCTGCTATTGGATTTTTCAGGCCGGATGCTTCGGTCGAAATCCCCGTTTCCATTGAATGTATCTGTACAGCTATCATATGCCTTTGCTGCCAGGTAACCTTCGGCACTGCAACCGCCTTACCAAGCTGCCAGGCGTTCAGTATTGCCTCAGACGTATCCACCTCGTGGGGAAGAGACAAAAACATCATAATCATCGATGCACTTTGAAATTGCGGTATCGAAACCAAATTCCGGCAGGCTTTCCGGCTTTTTTCACTCCTCTGCTGAGATGTTATAGAAAGCAGACTGTTTTGTAATTCCCGGCGCAACTTTGCCTTGTTCATTTACCTATCCTTCTCTAAGGTATCGTCTTCGACAGGTTTACTTTTTTGTATCAAGCTTTGCAACTTTTGTAAATAGCGCTTAATATTTTTTTCACAACCGATATCTTTCGGCATGTAATATTTTTTCTTCACTTGTGCCGGAAGATATTCCTGCGGCACGAAACCATCCTTAAAATTGTGTGGATACTTGTAATCAACCCCAAAACCCATCTTTTTTGCAGCGGCATAGTGGCTGTCTTTCAAATGTTTCGGCACTTGCATAGTCGTCTGCTGTTTTACATCCGACATCGCCGACCATACAGCACATGCTGATGCGTTCGATTTTGGCGCACAGGCAACGTACAAAGCCGCCTGAGCTAATGCCAACTGTGCTTCCGGCAAGCCAACAAACTCAGATATCTGAACGGCCGCCGCAGCTAAGACAGTTGCCATAGGGTCGGCGTTTCCCACATCTTCAGCGGCACAAATCGCAATCCGCCGGGCGATAAATCGCGTATCTTCGCCACCGGTTAACATACGAGCAAGCCAGTAAGCCGTAGCATCAGGGTCAGAACCTCGCATGCTCTTCTGCAAAGCACTTGCCAGGTCATAGTGTGTATCGCCTGTGCCATTATAGTTAATTGTCTTCTGTTGTATCGACTCGGTCGCAACTTCCAGATTAAATTTTATTTTAGTATTTGGTTTTCGGGATCCCTGCGACAACACGCCCACCTCAAGAGCCGTCAGGGCTTTTCTGGCATCCCCATCGCACATAACGGCTAAAAAATTCAATGCTTTCTGTTCCACCTCGATATCAAGTTTACCGAGTCCCCGCTCGGAATCGTTAATTGCCATCTCCAGTAATTGTACGATATCTTCCTGTTTCAACGGCTCAAAATGAAATACCGTGCTGCGGGATATCAGGGGCGAATTGACTGAAAAAAAAGGATTTTCAGTAGTGGCACCGATGAGGATCAAAACGCCCGCCTCGACATCATCCAGCAGGACATCCTGCTGTGCACGGTTGAAGCGGTGAATTTCGTCGATAAATAGCACTGTCCTCGTTTTGTCCACTGCGAGTCTGCCACGGGCGTTCTCGATTATCTGTCTAATATCTTTCACACTGGCCGCAGGAGCACTTAGATAGTGAAATTCGGCCTTGGTATAGTTCGCAATTACCATCGCCAAGGATGTCTTGCCGACCCCGGGAGGGCCATAAAATATCAGGCTGCTGAGCCTGTCCGCCTCAAGAATCCTGGTCAGCAGCTTATCGGACCCGAGAAAATGTCTTTGTCCGATAAATTCATCAAGTCTTCTCGGCCTCATCCGAGCCGCCAGTGGCGCTACTGAGCCAATATTGGTCTCTTCAAAACCACTGAATAAAGTTTTGGCACCCTTGCTTTTAGCCATAGTCCTATATTATATACCAGAATTGTAAAACTGTCGAAGTTTATTCATAATACTAAGTGAGGAAATCTGAAGCCGATTTTTTGGCCTTTTATCTCATAAAGAATAAATACAAAAATAATATAAAAAAAAGTTTTTTTTATTTGATTTACTGCGATGAGCCGATAAACTTCTTAGAAAGAAGGTGGGTGGTTTAATTGTATAATGTGATTTAGTGACGTTTCACGTAGCAGGGAATATTTTAAATGGAGTTCAGTTATTAAAGGAGATGAACATGAAGAAAGGAATTTGTTTAGCTGTCTTAGTATTCTTAATTGCAGCCAGTTTTGCCCAGGCACAGGACGGCGAGCTTAGTGGATCTATCGAAGCAGCCTACCGCAGCGCATACACATGGTACGGTATCGATAGGACGGTTGGAGCTCACGGTGAAGGCGTAACTGAAAGTACTCTGAATCTGGACCTTTATGGAACTGGTCTCGGTGCAAGTGTAAAGTGGATGTTGCCAAATACTAGTTCAGTAGGTAATGGCAGTATGGTAAATGCCGAGGAATTATGGCTGACCTTAACTTATGGCGGCAGCTGCCTTGAATATGAGACTTATGCCACTAACTACACGATCGGGTGGACATATTATGATTTCCCGGATATGCCTAGCGATTTTTCAGATACGCAGGAATTATTTGCGTCTCTTTCCTGGCCGGAAATCTGCCCGGCAGGTGTAGTTCCAAGCTACACACTTGTTAGAATGTGGAAATCCGAAAGCGGCCACCCCAGTTCTGCACCCACGAATCATACTAATGATTTTTCCGGCTGGATACATGTCGCCGGACTTGGCTATGACATGCCAATCGAGGACCTGTTACCTGACCTTCCTGAGCAAATCCTTCATCTGTCCACAGCATTGGTCTATAACGAGGGAGCCGGTGCCATAGGTGTTGACCATGATTTGTCGCACTTTGTCTTAGGGGTTTCTACTGATTTCGACCTCGGCAACGATCTTACTTTGACACCGGGTATTTACCACCAAAGAGTACTTGAAAAGTCAATTCGTCAGCTCAATTCAGATAAGGATCTCACGTGGGCCAGTGTTGGTTTGAAGTACGCATTCTAAAACGACCAAGTAATATAAGTAACAAAGGCCGGTCTTAAAAAAGCCGGCCTTTTTTTTGCCCATTACATCAGCCCACGGAATTAACCGACACTATGTTGTTCTGCAAGCCATAAATTTCACCGTTTCAATCAGAGCATTTTTGGCATCGCTTTGGTTAAAAAGTCCCAACACCTTGACAGACTCAGCAACAAAGTCTTGCGCCCGAGCCTTTATATATTCCAGACTTTTATAACGTCTCAACATCTTCGCCAGAGCATCCCTGTCGTATTTGGCATCTGTTTGCTCGCAATATGAATTTATGAACGCCTCTTTGTCCTTTTCGTCAACCGAACTCAACAAATGTATAAAAACCAAGTTCAGCTTACGTTTGTCAATATCATTGCCTGCCGTTTTTCCCGTTTCGTTTTCATCGGCAATTACCTCGAGCAAATCTTCGGCAATTTGATATGCAATGCCGGCGTTTAAACCATATTCAGCCAAGGCCTGAGTCTGGGGTTCAGTACCCTGTGACAAAATCGCACCAAGCCGGCAGGCAGTGCTAAAGATAACTGCACTTTTTTCAGTGATAACGTCAATATATTCCGACTCACTTAATTGCCAATTTTGCCTTTGGGCTATCTGTCTCAACTGGCCCTCACATATCCGAACGGCTGCGGCGGCAATCACCTCATTTACCTGTGGTTTGAGCCCGGCACACATCTGAAAAACCCGGCCTAATAAAAAATCCCCCAACAACACTGAATTTTCATTACCATAACTATTATTTATCGAGGATCTATTATGCCGTTTTTGCCCCTTGTCGATAACATCATCGTGCAGCAGTGTAGCATTGTGGATTATCTCAATAATCGCAGCAACACGGATATGTTCATCTGTGATTTCACCGCAACACTTACCTGCAAGTAAAACCAGGCCTGGGCGAATCATTTCGCTGCTGCGGCAGTTCATATGTTCGAGCAACTGGTTCATATCTCCGGCTTCAGCAGGGCCGGTCATCTGCTCATGGATCAGCGTTTTTGCCCGTCTTAAATGGCTATCGATAATCCCAAAAGCAGGTATCCTGCTTTGCGAAACACCATCGGATATATTGGTAGGTAAACTCATAGTTGTAAGGGAACCTTTAAAAATTCATTTTTACTGCGAACGGCTGCAATCTTCTCCGGCGGCGTTGTCAGGTCAAAATTCGTCCTCGACATAGCTTTGGCTATGACTGCGGCGATTTTGACCTTCCGCCTTGCCGAAGAAAATTTCGCACGTTCTCGTGACAAAAGCAATTTTTAGAGGCTCCCATAAGTTTTGAATTCTGAGTTATAACTAAATGCTCAAAACTCACAACTTCTTGCCATGGGCATATTTGAAGAACTTTTTTCTTAATAATTTTGTGATAGGACCCGGCTTGCCTTTACCGATAATCCTGCCGTCAATCTCGACAATTCCAATAACCTCGGCAGCCGTGCCGGTGAGGAAAAATTCATCGCAAACATATAAATCAAATCTCGTCAGATTCTTTTCAGCAACCTCAAGATTGTCTTCTTTTGCCAGCCTGATAACGACACTCCGCGTTATTCCTTCCAGCGAACCTGCTTCAGCGGGGGGCGTATAAATCACACCATCTCTTATAATAAAAACATTATCACCGGTCGCTTCAGCCACATATCCTTCGTGGTTATACATAACTGCTTCCGGCACTTCATAGTCCAGCGCTTCAATCTTGGCCAGGATGTTATTTAGATAATTCAGGCTCTTGACCTGAGGGGGAATCGCCAATGGATGATTACGAACCGTAGTCGCACTAATGATCTTCATCCCAGTTTCATAAAGCTCTTCCGGATAAAGCTGAATGTTATCAGCTATGATAATTATACTGCTGTTCTCACAGATGAAGGGATTCAATCCCAAAGTTCCAACACCGCGCGTAACAAGCAGCCGAATGTAACCGTCAATAACACCATTGGCTTCAACGGTTTTTTCAACCGCACTGATAAGCTTGTCGGGGCTCATCGAGACATCAAGACGTATAGCCTTCGCCGAGTTATACAGCCGCCTGATATGTGCGTCTAATTCGAATATTCTGCTGTTATATACACGAATACCCTCGAATACTCCGTCCCCGTAAAGCAGACCATGGTCAAAGACGGATATTTTTGCATCCTCCTGGTCAACAAGTTTGCCGTCAAGCCAAATTTTCAATGCCATAACACTCTCCAAAACAACAAAAGCTCACAAACTACAAATCCTTTATGCTCTTGTCTTAAATTTTCCCATCTACTAATGTTACTATTCTCCCAGCCCTTCGTGCAATCCTCTCATCATGTGTAACCATCACAATCGTCTGGCCGAGGCTGTTCAATTTTTCCAGGACCTCTAAGATACCATTTCCTGTCGCAGAGTCAAGATTTCCTGTCGGTTCATCAGCCAAAAGCAGTTTCGGTTCATTCATCAATGCCCTACCGATAGCCACTCTTTGTCTTTCTCCTCCAGACAACTGATATGGCTTATGTTTAGTCCGCTGCGACAATCCAAACTGCTCAAGCAGTTCTTTGGCCCGGTTTTTAGCCCATCTGCGGCTCCCAAACCAGCCGACTACACTTTTACCGGCCATAACCGGCAGAAAGACATTTTCCAACACACTTAATTCGTCCAGCAAATGATAAAACTGAAATACAAATCCCACCATTTTGTTTCGGAACCTGTTCAGCTCGCCACTACTGTGCCGGCTCAAATCCCGGTCCTCGAATTTCACGAGCCCCTTGTCTGGTCTATCCAATGCGCCCAATATATGCAGGAGTGTACTTTTGCCACTGCCAGAGGCCCCGATTATTGCCACAAATTCACCTTTCTTAACCGCCAGATCGACACCTTTCAGCACCGTGACCTTAGTCGCACCCATCCGATAAGATTTATGAATCCCTTCGGCCTTTAATATGAAATCGTTATCACTCATATAATCACCAATTAATTATTCGGTTATCGCAAAGCCCGTTTACAACCGAGGCAGCAATCAACAATATTCAATAAAACTGGTTTACCTGCAAAATTTCTATTGGCTTTTGCCTGGCGGCCTGCCAGCTCGGTATCAGTGCCCCGGCCAAACAGGCCACAATCGCTGAAAGGGCAATTACCGCCATAACATTCAGGCTCATCCGGTTTGGAATATCTTCTATCGCATACATTGTCCTGTCCCATAATTGGAATCCGAAATGTTCAAAAAGCCAGGCTTCTATTCGGTTTATTTTCAGCAAGAATATCCACCCTCCAAGCAGACCTATACAAGAACCTAAAAAACCAACCAACAAAGCAAAGCAGGAAAATAACTCCATAATATCCATATTCGAGACACCTATGCTCTTCAATATTCCAATGTCTTTAGTCTTATGGCTGACAATCATATAAAATACAACTAAAACAATAAAGACATTTGTAATCCCCACAAAAGCAAACATGACAATCAACTCTGTCTGTTCATTCTCCATCGGTGCAATGGACGAACGTCTGTAATCTTTCCAGCTTTGTACTTTAACAGTATCCAATAAGTATGCCTGTCTTTCGTCGGCCTTTTCCTGTTTGAATTTTTGCCACAGCAAATCTACTTTTTCACATCCGGCCTGAAGTTTGACATCAGGCTTAAACTTTATATGAACAGCACTGACCCTCTTGACCGACCGGTCCATACCGCAAAGCTCCTGTGCCTGTTCGAACGACAGGTAAACTAATGAAGAATCCACGCGGGCCAAACCGCTTTGTGAAACATCGCTATAGTAAAAAGTTTTTGTATTAACAAGACCGGTACCAGCCCTTAACAAAGCGCCCCTTGAAGTAAGCGGAAAACAGCTTATAGAAAAAGCCGCACGCGTCGGGCTCGAAGTAAAAAAATATTGGCTATTAGCATCACGCTTTAGAGCCACGTCAATCCCCAAAACGCACCCCAAAAGATTCGGGTCGTAGGATGGTTCAAAAGCCCTGGATACATCAGAAGTACGGTACTTCAATGTTTTGCCAAAACCTGTGACCCAGCTATGCTTTACCGGGTCAATACCCATAATTTCAAGGCCTCTGTTTTGGGTAGAACCTCTGAGACTTAAAAGTCCATAGCTCTTAATTACAGGCGAGACAGCCTGAACAAGATCATTCTGCTGCTGAAGTATATTTACAAATTCTTCATAATACGCAAAGCCGACTAATGATTCGGTCCCGACGACACAATCTCCCACAAAATTATAGTTCTTTTGCTTAAAATCACCTACCAGGCCCGTCATTACAGTCATGACTACGACAACAATAAATACGCAAAGCGCAACTGCAAGCACAGCAAAGTGCGTTATACGTCTTTTAAGAAAATACCTGAATGCAAGAATAATCTTGTGCATATCTCAATCACGAACGATATTCATTATTCATATCTTAGAATCTTAACGGGTTTTGTCGCCGCGGCTACAATCGCCGGTATCAAAGCCCCAATAACGGCCGCTACAATTGCCAACAATACGAAACTCAAAGCCCAGAACCAATTAACCTCATCAGGAATTTTGCTAAACAAATATACACTGCTCTTCCAAAGCTTTAGCCCGAAAATTATGCTTATCCACTCCTCGACGGTATTTATGTTTTTTGTAATAATATAGCCCAACAAGACCCCAAATGCCGAACCGATAATTCCAACACAAGCGCCAAATCCTACAAAAATCCAGGCCACAGAGCTTCCCGCCGCTCCGCAGCTTTTTATTATGGCAATATCCTTTTGCTTAAGTCTGACTATCATATAAAATATGCAAAATATCAGCATAACAACACCAAGGCTCACAACACCAAATATCAATAACAAAATCCCCATTTGCTTTCGATACGCAGCAACCATTGGCCTTTGGATTTGTTTGGCTGTCATAATATCAGCATTCATAAGATACAGGTCACCTTCGAGCTCATCTTCAACAAAACTCTGCCATACCCCACGAATAACCGCCACCGCTCCATCAGGGTCGGTATCTTTAGCCAGTTTGATTTGTATCTGGCTGGTAACCGGTAACTTCTCCTCAGGGTATAAATATTTTTGCAGCTCTTCTATTGGAAGATAAACACAACTTTTATCAAATTGATGGACTCCGGTTTCAACGACATCTGCAATTGTAAATTTAATCACCCTTCTTTTAAATTCTACTCTTTTTCCACTGTCCGCGTCTTCCGGCGATACGGTTCCGGTAGTAAGAACAACTTCATCACCAAGCATCTTTTCAACCGTTTCAACATCGTATTTATCGGTCTTATCGTCGGGTTCCACTAAAACTCCTATTCCCACAAATCCTCCGATATTGTTTCCAGAGTCTTCTATATTGAAAGATGGTTTACTGTTGGAAGCTTTTTGTTTGAGTAAGAAACGATCAAACCCCATCACCTTCGCTCTTCGAATGGGCTCAATACCCCAAACCGATACCGCACGCACATTGCCCGTGCCCAAATGTAACAGGCCTTCGGCTTTCAGTATCGCCGTTGCCGCCTCGACGGCCTCTGTTTGCTCCAAACGCTCTATAAACTTTCCGTATTTCGCAAACTTTGCCGAAGGATTAAAGCTGTCAGAGGGATCAAGAACCACATCGCCTATTGCTTCAACGGCGGCTCGTTCGAATACATTGATAAAACCGGAGAACAGACTGGAAACGATTATCAGTAGTGACACAGAAAGCGCAACGGCAGCGATGCTCAGAAATACTATCTTTTTCTTGCGAAGATAGCGCAGCCATAAAAATATTTTCAACATCGCATTTGCCGTAAGTATTTAACCGCTAATGTTCAGTCCCGACTTTTGCCCGGGATTCAACTCTAACCTTTTGCAGGTCTCAGTAGAGGAAACAGCACCACGTCACGAATGCTCGAAACACCGGTCAGTACCATAACCAATCTATCAATTCCAATCCCCAATCCCCCGGCCGGAGGCATGCCGTATTTCAATGCCGTGATATAGTCATTGTCCATTTTCGTCAGTGATTCTTCCTGCCCGCGAAGCTGAGTACGGAAATTCTCATATTGCTCGGCAGGGTCATTGAGTTCCGTATAAGCATTCGCCAATTCCATCCGGGCAATAAACAATTCAAACCGCTCTGAAAATTGTGGATTTTCTTTACTGCGTTTTGCTAAAGGACACAGCACCGCGGGATAATCTATCACGAATGTCGGGGCTACCAAATTATGCTCGACAGTGGTTTCAAATACTTCATTGACAACCATCGCATCATCCACATCCGCTTCCAGCCCGAGCTTTTTTGCTTTTGCCCTGACAGCCTCAATGTCATTAATATCGCAGCCGCTGTATTCTTTAAGCAGCTCCGAGTATGTGGCCCGACGCCACGGCCGGGTAAAATCTATCGTCATATCGCCGAACTGTACGTGCTGGCTTTCGCAGTATTTCTCCACACAAAGCCCGAAAATTTCTTCGGTCAAATCCATCATCAGATTGTAATCGCCATAGGCCTGATACACTTCGAGCATTGTAAATTCGGGATTGTGCTGCCGGCTCAAGCCTTCGTTGCGGAAATTTCGATTTACCTCAAAAACTTTCTCCATTCCTCCAACGAGCAGTCTCTTTAGAAACAGCTCCGGCGAAATCCTCAAAAACAAATCCATGTCCAGGCTATTATGATGCGTTATGAAAGGTTTGGCCGCGGCTCCGCCCGCTATCGCCTGCATCATCGGAGTTTCGACTTCCAAAAATCCTTTGGATTTGAGAAGCTCGCGAATTGTATAGATGATTTCACTGCGGTTTTTGAAACGTTCCATCACTTCAGGATTGGCCCACAAATCCACATATCTCTGCCTGTAACGCTGGTCAATATCCGCCAGACCGTGAAATTTCTCCGGGGGCTGGAGCAGGCACTTGCTTAGAAAAACAACATCGTCGGCCCATATCGTAATTTCACCGGTTCTGGTCTTTCCCAACTGGCCGGAGGCACCGATTATGTCACCAAGATCCAGCGATTTCGCAAGTGACCACTGCTCAGTCAGAAGCTTTTTGCTCAAACCGACCTGGATAGTACCGCTTCGGTCGCGCAAAGTTATAAAAATCAGCTTCCCAATGTCCCTTAACAGCACAATCCTGCCGGCACATTTGGCCTGCTGGCTATCATCTCCGTCCTTGAATCTCAGCTTGACATCTTTTGCCGGTTCGGTTCCATCATATCTGCCGCCGTACGGATCAATTCCAAATTCTTTAATATGTGACAGTTTCTCCTGCCTTTGCTTCTCGAACTTGTTTGCTTCGTTAGAAACCTCTTCTTGCTTCATATTTTTATAATTCCTTTTATTCGCCCTATTGTAGAATTTCTAACGGAGCATATCCTCTGCACTCGTAAAATTCACACACATCCATAACCGGGAGTTAATCCCGCTGAGCCAGCATCGGAGCCTCAGCCTGTATCAATTTACTCCTGACAACCAAAAGACCAACCGCCAATTGCGGGTCAGCATCGAGTGTTTCCTCGATCGTATGTTTGTTCTGCTTATTGGCGTTATTGTGGTTGGCCTGAACCAGCACGTCATTATCTCTCTGCATCTCAATCATTTTTTTAATTTCATTGCTTTTGAGTTCAACTTCGACATCCGGCCCGACACCCCAATCATTTCTGCCAAGTTTTTTCATTGCATCCCGGCTTTCAACCCGCTGGTCGGAAGGCAAATGGTAATGCGCCATCGTATATTTCAACTGTGCTCCTCCACCGGGATATCCGGTTATTCCCTGCACGCTTCCTTTACCGTGGGTCCTGGCCCCTACTAGAGTAGCACGCTTATACTTTTTATCCGCCAACGCCCCGGCTACAATCTCCGAAGCACTTGCCGAGCCGGAATTTACCAGTATAACAAACGGATAATTCGGATGCGTATTTCTCCTGTGTGCATTTTCATAAATCGGCATCTTGCCGAATCCCCCTTGCCGCTTGACGATCAATCCATCTTCGATAAATTTATCAACTACGGCAACTGCGCTGTCTAAAAGACCGCCACTGTTGGACCGCAAATCCAGAATTAATCCCCTTAAACCCTTCGATTCGAGCTGAAGCAATACCTTCTCTAATCTGTCAGCGCTTTCCGCGGCAAAACTCGTTAGTCGGACATAACCAATCTTGTTTTTATGGTCAATCATATATCGCCATTGCCCCGAATCGGTCCTTTGCCAGCCGCGAATCGTCGGCACAATTATCCTGTCCCTTATTATCGTAATATCCTTGGTCTTTTCTACACCGGGACGTTTTATCGTCAATACAACTTTTGTACCTTTTGGACCTGTTATTTTATGAACTGCACAACTAAGAGTCATATCCTTGGTTTTAAGCCCGTCCACCGCTTGTATTACGTCTCCGGCATCGAGCCCGGATTTATAAGCCGGGGTATCAGGCAGCAAGCTTGCCACAGTCAATAATCCTTTGGGCTTCGAAATCTCTATCCCGATACCTGTAAACTCGCTGGTCATCATCTTTTCGAAATCCTGTACCTGCTTTGGCCAGATTATCACGGTATAAGGATCAAGTGTAGCGAGTGACGCTTCAGAAAACTGCGCAATTAAAATTTCTTGCGGCAAATCCACAGTCATTTCATTCAGGCGCAGAACTTTATCAAAAATCCCTATGAACTTTCGCTTGTCAAAATCCCGAATACTTTCAGAAGCTGACTTGACTTCATCCGACAGTGCTTCTAACGATGCCAACCAGGCTGCAAGCTTTCTACGATCTGGGGGCAAAAACGGCCCCGCATCAGAGCTGTCCACTGTGTCTTTTTGTGAATCCAGACTAAACCGAGACGGTGCCCCGATTACCTCTCCTAACAATTCGCAGCGCTCAATTGCTTTTTTGGCCATTTGTTCGTAATCAATAGCATTGACGTAATACAGGTCCAGGAAAATAATCGTCCGAATAAACATTTCTTTCTCAATGCCGGAGAAACGCTCCTCGCGGGTTTCACAGGGACTATCCTCAAAAGATATTGCAATAGCAGCCTTATCCAGAAGCTGGTCGGCATAATCCGAATAGCCTTCATTGTCTGAATCTATCGCCATCAGCCAGGCGTAGCAATTTGTATATGCCTCAAGCCATTTGCCCTCTACCTCTAATTTGGCGGCCTTATCTATCGCATGCTGTAACATCTCTTTGACGTATGAATCAGAAAGAAGCTGCTTTTTCTGTGACTCGCCTGCAAACTCACAGGCCTGGTTGATGACCGAAAGCGCATCAACAATATCATTGACATCGTTTATGTCCTCGATATTCTTCTCAGCCTTAAGCTTTTCAAGCTCTGCCAACTGCTCGTCATAAGCGGCCTTTAGTGCTATACCGCGCTTCTCTTCTGTCGCTTCATACTCGGAAATAACATTCGCCAGTTGGCTGATTGCTGCGCTATTAGATTTACTGCTTCTCTTGACAAGCCCTCTTGCGCTGGCAAAATCACCTTCATAAATCTCTGAACAAATCTGATCTATCAGTACAGCAGACGTATTCCCAACAGCTACCGATGCGGACTGCAGCGCTACAGCATTGTTGGTGTTAACGGTAAAGCCATAACAGGCAAATAATAAAAATGCTGCAACACAGCTTAGACCAATTAAGTATGTCCTTTTCATCCCAAAAACCCCGTTTCTTGAATTTTGTGAAAATAAGTCGCCCATTTTCTATTTCCGTTTTTCTAATTTCTGATTTCCACTTTTAAAATATCAATTATCTGATAATGGTTTGCTTTCTACCAAGCAAACCAGAAACAGGCACAGACGATCTAAACGCATTCAGCCGCTTTCCCGGCGCATCCCAAAACATGCAGTTTATGCTTTACCATCTCCTTAATAGCCGCTCTACCCGGTCCCAGATACTTGCGCGGGTCAAACTCGCCGGGCTTTTCGGCAAATACCTGCCTGATCTTCGCCGTCAGCGCCATTCTCAGATCCGTATCAATATTCACTTTGCAGATTGCCATCTTTGCCGCCTTGCTGACTGCATCCTCAGGAACACCCATTGCATTCGGCATATCACCGCCGTACTTATTGATAAGGTCTTTAAACTCCTTCAAGACACTGCTGGAGCCGTGCATAACCAGCGGAAAGCCGGGCAGCCTATCTTCTACCTCCTGTAAAACATCAAAAGCCAGCTTCGGTTCCTTCTTAAACTTGTAAGCGCCGTGGCTGGTACCAATAGCTATCGCCAGGGAATCCACCCCTGTTTTTGCCACAAATTCTTCGACCTGATTCGGATCAGCCAGGTGTTTGCTGATATCATCTTCAGAGACACCAACAACGTCTTCTTCAATGCCACCCAACTGGCCTAACTCGGCTTCGACCACAACGTCCCTGGCATGAGCGTACTCAACCACTTTTTTCGTAAGCGCGATGTTCTCCTCAAAGGGCTTGTGTGAAGCATCTATCATTACTGACGTAAAACCATCATCGACAAATTGTTTACACGTCTCAAATGTATCACCGTGGTCAAGGTTAATTGCGATAGGAATATCCGGATTTTCCTCGACCACAACATTAATAATCGCCTTGAGATAGCTATTTTTTGCATATTCGCGTGCACCTCTTGAAACCTGCAGAATGAGCGGGGCCTTTTCTTCGGCCACCGCATCAGCAATACCCTGCGTTATTTCCATATTATTTACATTGAACGCACCGATTGCATAGCCGTTCTTGTAAGCCATCTCAAACATTTTTTTGGTATTAACCAATGCCATTATATTCTCCTTAAATCCCTCAAAATTGTCTTATGGTTAAAAATTATTTAACCAAACATTATATATTCTAAAAAATATCCAATATCGGACATTAATTCGGACCAAATCAACAATAATTTAGTACTCAGTCGAACCGCTCGTTCCCATATATCTTCCCGAGCCAATCGCTAAATCCGGCACTCCCTGAGGCCAGATACTGAATACTATCGCCTGCCTGTTTAAAGAGGCATCGGCGCTATATGTAATACCACAGTATATCCTGTGATACTGTCTTAAAAGCGTTAAATCACTCATAACAGTCTTTCCATAGTCAAAATCAAGCTGTCCCGAATAAATAAGGGTATATCGCGGGTCGAGCACGTATGTAGCGGCAAAAGTAAACGCATTAGAGCCATGCTCACCGTAGCCGTTATCAATTCGTCTTAAATATCTGCTGCCTAAATAATAACTCAAATCAGGCCAGCGAAGGTGCGAAAAACCAACATTATATTGCTGTACGACACCGCTTTGTATATCAAAATTCATGTCAGAGAGCACGGCAGTGGTATCACTGAGACGCCATATATAGTCGGCACCAAAATAATTGCGCCTCGGCCCGAATATATCGCCATGTCGCCTGTCATACCTGTCTTGTGGATTCATTATCGTGTTGTGCCTGTTTAACAGCGGAATAAACGGCTTGTTCCAGATAAACCTGTCCGGTCCTGCTGTTCCTGCCACGTCATCAGAATCATTCACCCAGGTAACATGTGTATCCAGCCACATCCAGTCAACAGTTCGCTTATTATCACCGGCGCCTCTTTTAGTTTGCAGCCTCTGTGAAATACCTACGCTCAAGGTATCACGTTGTTCAATAACCGAGTTGGTTTCATGATATGCTACGGCAGTCAAATACGGTCTGATAATATGTCTAAGCTGATTTAAATCCCATATTTTCGATTCGACACCTGGAAAAATCTTCCAATATGGTTGCGACGACAAACGGACGCCAGCTTCTCCAAACCAAACTTCATCTTCCCTTGGCCGGGTACCACCGTCAAGCTCACTATAAAAACCCAGTCCGTCTTCATACGCCGCCGTTCCCGCCACAAAAGGCACAACCTTCGACGTACCTAACATCAAAGGCATATCAATCTCGTTTCTGGTTGTTATAAAAGAGAAAAACTGCTGCGGCCCGACCTGTGCGCTATCCATGTAACGCTCACGAAATCGACCTACCTGGGTGTCGCTGTAGAATGTCAGACTATCATCAAGAAACGACTGGCCAGTCCAGTGAAACTCGGCACTGGGTAATTCTTCAAGCTCATCGACAAAATCGTTAATTCGCACCTTGCTCAAAAGAGAAAGACCCCAGTTGTCCTCGATACGCTTCATGTGAATGAGCGTTTCCTGTTCCTTACCTACATTAAACTCGCCGCGATGAAAACTCTCCATGAAATGTTCATCAGATAAATAACTAATTTCAGTAGTAAGCTGCCAGTCAAAGGGGAGAAACTGCCTGTGCTGCCAAGTAAACCTTCCACGCAGATCTCTTTCCGGCTCAAGATGTTTTCGGCTGACGTTTCTGCCAAGCCGATCCTGGCCTCTGTCGTTAATTATATATCCTAAAATCCTTCCGAAATATTCCTCTTTCGCATAATCGATGCTGATTCCGCTGCCGAAGCCGCGTTTGCTGTAATAATCAAGCGAAAGAGTGCTTTCCGTGCCTTCCGGCTCTTCCAGCCCTAAAAGCCGGGCCAAGTACCACTGCGTTTCAACCTGTGTCCCCCACGTGTTGTCCCTGCCAATCCGCGCGGTTTTAAGCGGAGTATCAGGCCTTTGCAAATTACTTCGCATCAAAGGCCAATAGAAAATTGTTTTATCATATAACTTCAAACGCACATCATGCATCTGGGCATCGAAACTGCTTTTGGAGGCTTCACCCTGCTGCTTGTCAAGACTCGTCGTATCGGTTATAATTACTTTCGAAGCGTTAAACGAAAGCTGAGGCATATAAAATTCACTCGTTGTCAGAGTTATATTTTCAGCTCCAAATTTATCCTCCGCCAACTGTCTTAACTTTATCGCCCTGACATAAATCGGAATCCCGCGAGTCTCATCGAAATTCCTCATGATCGCTTTTACAGCCAAAGCCTTTTTTACCTCGAAGTCGTAGTATATCTCTTCGGCCCGAATCGTCCGCGGCCCTTCGGTCATCAAAATATTGCCGGACAAATAAATCGCCTTTACATCCCCGCCGCCCAGAACATCTTCACTGCCTGTTCGTTTTTCTTTGCCTTCAGAGGCCATGGGGGAACGGAAAATAACAGCATTGTCAGCCATAAACTCCAACAGGCCGCCTTTTTCATCCTTCTTTTGCCAGAGATATATCCTGCCTATTATCGTCCCAGTCCTTCCAGAGCCGTCCCATTCTATATTCGGACTAATCCCACCTACGCCCGAATAGTGAAGGGGGTATCTGAATTTTGGCTCTTTGTCTTCCGGTTCGATTCCAGCAGCAGCCGGTTCTTTACTTTCTTCAGTAAACTCAATCTCCTGTGGCTGGGCTTCAGCAGTCGCCGGCCAAAACCCGACTTTTCGCAATCCCGAAAAGGCTTCTGAGTAAAGTGCTAATCCGCGAGGATCGGCTATCCTTCTTTTGTCCGCCGTTACAAAGATCTCCCCGCTTACACCAACCTGAATCGCCATCACTCGGCCCGGTTCAATCACCGTCCCAGTCAGACTGGTCATCCTGGCACCTTTGGCTTTTTCTGTCGATATACCGCCCTGCAGATAAACCATTGCCTTATAAGCTACACGAGACCTGTCACCGACTTTGAGCTTTTCCGGAACTGAGCTTTCAACAGGCAC
>JAVVFI010000079.1:0-15912 GCA_032250555.1 Sedimentisphaerales bacterium | reverse complement strand
ATCGTAGATCAGCATGAGAAACATTCAGTGTTACATAGTTCCGTTAGGAACGGAGTAAATTTAAGTAGTATCGAACGAAGATAAAAATGTTATTCACAAGATGGAGCGAACCGAAGGTAGAAATGCTGTTGGCGATTTAGTGAAAATGTAGTTGATTTTGTTGGTTTACGGTGGTAGTTTTAGTTTTTTAAGAAGCGTGGTTTGCAGAGATATTTTTAGAAATGGTGGAAAAAAGAAGGATAACTTCTACATTTTTTATTGAGTAAATAAAATGTGACTAGCAGAGATAAAACTAAATATAAAAAACTGAACGACTGATGGATTTCGTCGAAATTTTAAAAGTTTAACTTTACGAGGATCGATAGGTATAGGCATACAAGAGGCATGCAGGAATGTTGACATTTTATGTTTATTAGAATAAACTGCGAATGTAAAATATTGCATTATTACGTTAGGTTGAAATATATTAGTCTGGAGTAACATGGAACTCACGGATGAACGGACCACGCTACGTACCACAACCAATTCCATATCAAGGCAGCAAACGACAGCTGGCGCCAAGAATTCTGCCTCATTTTCCAAAGGATGCTGCACGCATCGTTGAACCCTTTGCTGGTTCCGCCGCTATTACCATGGCTGCTGCTTCTCGACGTTTGGCTACAAAGTTTTGGATCAATGACGCACACACGCCTTTGATGGATCTCTGGCGCGAGATTATTGAGAATCCCGAGGCAATTTCTTGTGCATATGCTAAGCTCTGGAATGCTCAACTCGGAAATGAACGCGAATTCTTTAATATAGTTAGATCTCGTTTCAACCAATCTCACAAACCGGCAGACTTTCTTTATTTACTTGCTAGATGCGTAAAGGCAGCCATTCGCTATAACTCGAATGGTGAATTCAACAATACTCCTGACAATCGTAGAAAAGGCGCACGACCAGATGAGATGCGTCTCCGTATAAAATATGCATCCTCACTTCTCAAAGGCCAAACAAAAATCACAGCTTGGGATTACAAAAAGGTGCTCAACAAATGCACAGAGAACGATCTGGTTTACATGGATCCACCGTACCAAGGTGTGTGCGGAAATCGCGATCAAAGGTACCTACCAAAAATTGAACATGACGAGTTTTGCATGGAACTAGAGAAACTAAATAAACGAAACATTCGATATGTTATTTCATATGATGGACGTACTGGAAACAAAGCTTATGGGCTCCCAATGCCTGATTCACTTGAATTGACCCGCATAGAATTACGAGCAGGGCGTTCTACTCAGGCAACGTTGCTTGGTAGATCAGATATAACATACGAATCACTTTACCTTTCTCAAAATCTCCTACAGCCAGAAATTCTAGTTCGAGAGACTCAAATGTCCCTTTGGTAGAGAGAATCGGATGGTTAAGAAGAAAAAAACAACCAAAGAATCAGATTTATCCAAAGATTTCATTAAGAAACTAAAATCAGTAAACGCCAAAAGACCCAAAACAGTCATAGACCATATCCTAAAACATGGTTTTGTTACAACTGAAGAATTGAGCGATTTGTATGGTTACGAACATGCTCCTCGCGCAGCACGCGATGTGCGTGAATTAGGTATTCCCCTCGAAACATTCCGAGTCAAAGGAAAATCTGGACGAAAAATCGCGGCATATTGTTTTGGTGATCAATCTAAGGTGCGGGGTGGAATAATTGGTGGCAGGAAAGCTTGGTCAAAAGAATTCAAGAGTCAACTGTTTTCAGCATCCGGTGAAAGATGCGCAGTTTGCTACTCACCTTATGAAGAACGATATCTTCAGATTGACCATCGCGTGCCGTACGAAGTGGGAGGAGACCCTATGGGTGCACCAGTTCTTACCGACTACATGCTTTTGTGCGGTTCATGCAATCGCGCGAAATCCTGGTCATGTGAGCATTGCAAGAATTGGAAGATCGATCATTCAATAGATGTGTGCAAAACTTGCTATTGGGCAAAGCCCGAAAATTACAAACATGTTGCATTGAGACTAATTCGACGACTCGATGTTACGTGGACGGAAGATGAGGTTCCAGAATACGATCGACTTGTTAAACTATCTAAATACGCCGAACAAGACTTACCTGATTTTGTCAAAGAATGTCTGCGACGGATTTCCGACTGATATCAAAACTACGGCAATCATTTTTAATTACGTTTTGAAACCTAACATGTCAATTCAGCAGACTCGGTACAACTCACCGTTTAGCTCAATCGTACGAAATGAAGGGCAACAGAATATTCAGTGGTGCGAGAAATCAAAACCTACATGGGGAGAAGTTCACAAGAGCATAAGAGCTTCCGGCTCCCTGTTATAGGTCAGGTGTAAAGTTAGGTCCCCTGTTGCTCGCCAAGTTAGCAGCACTCGGGGATATACTCTGGACAAGCTCCGGCCAGCATGAGGTGCTTTATAAGCACATAAGTTTTGGGCCTTATAGGCACGTAAGATAAGGGGAATAACATTTTATCGTAGATCAGCATGAGAAACATTCAGTGTTACATAGTTCCGTTAGGAACGGAGTAAATTTAAGTAGTATCGAACGGAGGTAAAATGTTATTCACAAGATGGAGCGATCCGAAGGTAGAAATGTGATAAGAGAATTAGAAATTGGGGAATTGGGGAATTAGTAATGAAGATTGCCGCAGTCGCCTTAGCTCGTAATGACATTCTTTACCATTTTCTTTTGTATGCATCCTGAGAATCAGGTGAGGTGCTTGCAATGACAATATCGTGTTGCGTATTGTGAAAGAAAACAACATACTGAGTATTTGGGAAATATCAATATTCTTGACTGTCGTAGTGGTTTTGTATTTAATGATACAGATTAACAGGGTATAAGAGTAAAAGAGTATAAGAGCACAAGAATGTAAGAGCATAAGTGTACAAGGGCATAAGAGCATAAGGACGTCATTGGCGAAAAGGCTGATGTAAGTGGTTATATAGAATCAAATTTAGAAAGGTGTGACGAGGATGAAGGTTAGTAAACGAGCGCAGGAAGTTCCGCCATCGGCGACATTGGCGGTTTCGGCGCGTGCTCAGGAATTGAAGGCTGAGGGAGCGGATGTAGTTGGTTTCGGGGCAGGTGCGCCGGATTTCGATACGCCGGAATATATTAAGGAGGCGGCTATCGAGGCGCTGAAGGCCGGTAAGACAAAATATACGGCGGCTTCGGGTCTGATTGAGCTGCGGGCCGCTATTGCAGAGAAGCTTAAAAAAGAAAACGGTCTGGACTATAAGCCTGAGCAGGTCATTGTGAATATCGGGGGCAAACACTCGGTGTATGAGGCGATGCAGGCGGTGCTTGATCCGGGTGATGAGGTTATTTTGCCTACACCGTACTGGGTAACTTATCCTGAGACTATCAAGCTGGCCGGGGCGGCTGCCAAGATAGTTCAAACTGATAAAGAAAACAGCTACAAGATGACGCCGTCGCAGTTGAAAGCGGCGATTACGCCGAAAACAGCTATGGTATTGATTAACTCACCGAGTAATCCTGGCGGTTTTACCTATACGCCGGAAGAGCTGAAGGCCATTGCGAAAGTGCTGGAAGGTACAGATATAATGGTGCTCTCTGATGAAATCTATGAGAAGCTGATATATGGTGATACCATGTTTGTGAGCTTTGCTTCGCTGAGTGAGGATGCTTATAACAGGACATTGACACTTAACGGATTCAGCAAGACTTTCTCTATGACGGGCTGGCGTTTGGGATATACGGCTGGGCCGCTTGAGGTTATCAAGGCGATGGGGCGTCTTCAATCTCACATGACATCGAATGCGGTGACATTTGGTCAATATGCGGCGATTGCAGCTTTAGGTGAGCAGGCCGAGCAGGCCATAGAGAGTATGAGGGTGGAATTCGAGCGCCGGGGCAAGTATATGGTGGAGCGGCTGAACGGCATCAAGGGTGTTGAATGTCCGGAAAGTACGGGTGCATTTTACTGTTTCCCTGATGTTTCGAGCCATTATGGCCGAAATATTAATGGTGCCTCGATTAACGGCAGTATGGATTTTGCGAAGGCGCTTCTGGAACAGACCAATGTCGCGCTTGTTCCGGGGCTGCCATTTGGCTGTGATAATAACGTTCGTTTGAGTTTTGCCTGTTCACTTGAGCAGATTACCAAAGGATTAGACAGACTGGAAGAATGGCTAAGTCAGTAGAAGTCGGAAATCAGGATTTGGAAGACGAAAATCAGAAGTTGGATGTTCTGCGCCGTGTTTCCATTGTCATCTGCTGGGCGGCGATGCTTATTTTTACATTTCACGCGTGTACACATATGGTGGCCGCGGGTGACACGTGGGTGGCGATGGCTTGCGGACGGCATTTTGTTAATCATGGGGTTGATACAGTCGAGCCTTTCAGCGCGAATTCACACAAAGCAGGGCCGACGGAAGAGGAGATTGAGACCTGGCCAAACTGGGCCCAGTGGATTACGGATAAAGTCGGCATCGAAACGGTCAAGAAATGGCATCCGACGGGGTGGATAAATCAGAACTGGCTGACGCACATGATGTTCTATTGGTTGATTCCCAAATCATCATACGCGGACGGAGTGAGTTTTACATCCAATGCTCTGGTCTATTGGAAATTCGCTATTTACATATTGACTGTGATTTGTGTTTATTACACGGGGCGGTTACTGGGTGTGCATCCGTGGCTGTGTGCGGTTTTTTCCTGCTTTGCTATGTTTGCGGGACGTTCGTTTCTCGATATCCGGCCGGCGGGTTTTTCGAATATGTTAGCGGCGGTTTTTTTGCTTATACTTGCCCTTACGACGTATCGCAACGTGCTTTATATCTGGCTGGTTGTTCCGGTGACAGTTTTCTGGTGTAATGTTCACGGCGGATATATATACGTGTTCATAATGCTCGTGCCGTTTATAGGTTTGCATCTGCTGACCAACCTCAATAAAAAATGGACTGCGATTTTGTACAACGTTGCCGCCTGGCCGTTCTTATATATCGTTCTTTCGAAGGCGGGTCTGACGTTTCCGTCATTTCTGTTTTCAATTCTCGTGATAGTTTTCGATATTCTACTGGTATTTTACAAGAAAAATCTTGTATCGATCGGATGGAAGGGCGTTTATCATAGTATTGGCGCTGCTTTTGCCGCGCTAGTAGCCACGGTTGTGTTCAATCCTTTTCATTTAACGAACCTGACTCATACTTTTGCCATCAGTGTGAGCGAAAACGCAGCGAGATGGCGTAATATTCACGAGTGGCATCCGGCATTTGACTGGACTAATCCTGTCGGTACTGCGGTCCCTTTTTTAGTGATATATATTATGGGCTGGGCGGCTCTTTTGGTTTGGGTTATCGTGCTGATAAAAACATCCAAGTCGGTTGACCAGCACAAGCAAACCAATCGGAAAATGAAAATTACGGTAGGTTATCAATGGCCGAAGGTAGATTTGTCACTGATGCTTATTGCGGCGCTTACGATTTATATGGCGGTTCGTTCTCGCAGGTTTATTCCTATAGCGGCCATAGCGGCCTGCCCGATTGTAGCAATGCTGATTGACCAGATAGTTCAAGCCATTTCAGCTTTTATAAACTTTAGGAAGAACAAGCATCTGGCTGTTGGTGTGATGGGGTATAATCTGCAATTATGTTTTGTTTTGGCCGGCGCGATGCTTGTGATGTATTTCGGCGTATGGTGGGGTCTGAAATTTAAGCGTATTTATCTGGATGCCTGGCCTCGCGATCCGAAATTTACATCGATGTTTATGCGGATGACCGACTCTGGGCAAAAGCCTTTTTACGCCACAAGATTTATGAAAGATAACAAGCTAAAAGGAAAGATGTTTAATTACTGGACAGAGGGCGGCTTTATAGCTTTCGGTCAAGAGCCCGATCCGAATTCAGGCAAAATACCTTTACAGTTGTTTATGGACGGCAGGGCGCAGGCGGCTTATGACCGCAGATATTTCGATTTATGGACAGAGATTATGGCCGGCGGCCAGAATATGACAGGATTGATCCTTTATCAGGCCGCACTCAAGAAGCAGAATTTAACAAGTGACGATTATGTGATGATCGGTCAATGGATGGATGAGCAGCTCAAGAAATATAACGTCTGGGTGGTTTTGATGCCTCAGTCAAATTGCAGCATGCCTCCGCGGAGTGAATATTATAGTAAAACATCTTATCACGCCTTGCAGGGCATTGAACGTAATCAGAATTGGCGTGTTGTTTTCTTCAATAATAAGCAGAGAATGTACGTTGATGTAACCACCCCGCAGGGCAAGGCGCTCTTTGACGGTATATTTGACGGTAAAACCATTTACCCGAACGATTACCACCGGAACCTTATTTGCGCCCGTAGCTGGCTCTACTATCGTATGGGGATATTAGAGAAGAAGAAGGGTTTTGATTTTGCGGTGAAGGCGTTCGAATTGAATGAATCGCCTGCGCCTATGATGGAAATAATACTTGTAGCTGCGAGGTTCGCCGAGATAAGACCCCACGTTCAAAAGTTTTGTGAAGATTATATCAAGAGGTTTGCAGAAAACGAAGCTAAATGGGCCAATGAGGACGGTTATCGTGACCGGGTAGAAGCAGGACGGTTGGCAGGCTATTATCTGGAGAGCGTCGCCCAGGCTGAGAAAAAAACGGAACTGGTGAACTTATACCGGGCTCTACAACAACAATATGTAAATGAATTGATAAGGGTGTCTCTAATCAAGAGGTGGTAAGTAAACCAGTGCATAAGCTTTATGCTTTTTGTTTTTGATTATGACTGAGACGGCAAACAATGTTTCCATCAGCGTTTTCTTTCCCTGCTATAACGAACAGGGCAATATCACCGGCGTAGTAGAAAAGACCCTTGCCGTTTTGGAAAAGCTAAACGCCGACTTTGAAGTGATTATCGTTGACGACGGCAGCAGCGACGATACGGGCAAGATTGCTGATGAACTTGCCGACGGAAATGACAGAGTCAAAGTTGTGCATCATCGGACCAATCTCGGATACGGGGCGGCGCTGCAATCCGGTTTCAAAGCGGCGACAAAAGAGCTTGTTTTTTATACCGACGGGGACGGGCAATTCGATATTAAAGAAATGCCGGGATTGCTGGGTTTGATGGAGCAGTGCGATATTGTGAGCTGCTATCGACTGAACCGTCAGGACAATCTCGTCCGTAGAATCAATGCGTGGTGCTGGACGAAACTTGTTTGTTTACTGTTCGGTATGAAAATCCGCGACATCGACTGTGCTTTCAAGTTATACAAAAGGGAAATTTTTGATACCTTTAAATTAGTAAGTACCGGGGCCCTTATCGATGCTGAAATCTTAGCCCGTGCAGTTCGTAAAGGTTATCGTGTGGTACAACAGGGCGTCCATCATTACCCTCGGACGGCCGGGGCACAAACCGGAGCGAATTTACGTGTGATTCTTCGTGCATTTAAAGAGCTGTTCAGATTGTGGAAACAAATCCGAAAAGACTAAAATAGTAGATTGACTCAAATTATACAACAGGGGATATGAACGAGAAAAAGGTAAATCTGTTTATCTACGGCTCGCTGCGAGACAGTCGAATCTTCAAATCCGTCAGCGGTTTAAGTTTCAGCAGGAAGGTATTCAAAATTGACGGTGAGACCCTTTGGGCGGAGCCGGCCTTTCTTGCCCATTATCGAAGGGTAAGCCCGGACAATGTCTATTACTATGCTGTTTCAGCCCCATCATCAAAAATCGAGGGGCTGGTGGTCTATGATATTCCCGCCTGGGCGATGGCGGAAATCGACAGGTATGAAGGGAAGCGTTATAAAAGAGAAATGGTGGAAATCAGCACGGCAAGCGGTCCGGTCAAAGCACAAGCTTACCTTGTAACTCACAGCTCGATGAAGAAGCACTTTGGTGACAGATTTCATGTTAATCTTATACACGAGCTTTGGCTGCGAAAACGCATTGATAAGTTCATCAAAAGGCATGTCCGGCCCGGCGAGCGTACAGTGGACGCAGAATCGGAGCGTCGAGCGAACCATGAACTGCTCGCGACTACCGAACGTGATCTTGTGATGAGCCATTATCACACCGATGCGGTCAGTGATTATTATCTTGAACACGAGCTGGACAGGCCCCGGCCGAGTATAAAGCACTTATACAGTGACCCGGAAACCAGGCCGTTTATGAACAACTATCTGGCTATGGTGATCAAACAGGTTCTGCTCAATCAGCTCGACGATAAAATCCAGTCCAGATACCGGTTTGAACTTGAGCACATGCATATTTCAGAGCGTTATTTTAAGCGTTCGGTCAGTATTCTTGCCGCTTTGCAAATGGTAAATACAAACAGCAAGGCCGTAGATTTGATAATTAGAAAATGCCTTCAAACAATGCCGTCTGACAAGCACGATCTGATTGATTATATCAAATACGCCGTACGTGCATCGGATAGTATGTTTGATGCGCGCATCGCAAAAGCAAAGCTGAGGCAAATTCATTCGAATCTTCAACCAGGACTGGTTCCACTTGGAATTGAGGTAGAATTAAGCAATCTTGGTGCTGCGGCTGTCGAACCGCAAAGAAGCATTCAGAATAAGCGAGATCCGGTGTATGACGGATTTAAGTATTTCTACGATTTTCACCTGGATGTTTTGTCCTGGAAGCTTGGCGGATATATTGACGACCACACAGGCTCAGCTGACCCGGGCCGGCGGTGCGGTTTTCTGGAGCTTGCTCCGGGACGTTTGAATATCCGTGGAGAACTATCCCGGCCGGCGACTTCAGATCCCTGGCTTCTCAATAAGTTGATATACGAGATAACCAATTTCTATGACGTTCGCCCGCATAGTCTGCATCTTTCTTTCCAGCTTCGAAAGAGACAGATCGATAATCAACAAATATTGCCTCTGGGTTTTGTCAAGTGCTTACTTTTGCTGGGCGGCGGCCCTGAACGAAAGGAAACAGGCAGATTCTGGGTTTCAAGAATGGGTCACAATGAGATAACACAATATTCCGATCGTTTGTCGGATTCAACCGAGAAACAGAGTGACGAAGCGAATGGCGAGGAGCTTGTATTTGCCAGAACGAGTAAGCGCCGGTGGTACCTGGGTGGAGGGGGTATTGCGGATAAGCCTCCGGCCCAGGCGACTACATATGTCCATCAGTATAAATTTATTCGCCTTGGAGAAAAGACCAATTATGAGCCGTTAATCATGTGTCTCAAAGGCCTTCAGCTTGAGTATAATCCCGGTGACTATTTAACCGCTGAACAGTTATGCAGCAGCAGAAAATTACGGCGGGAATATGAAGAATTAAAGCAATGGGCTGCAGAACCAACTGAGATAAGCTCACAAACAATAAGTAAATTCCTTAAGACCGTAAGGAACGGCCTGATGAACGAAGGACACCATCGGCCCGCTCACAAATTGCACTATATAGACTGGGTGCTAAACAATATAAGCGTGCAGTTGCGAACATTCAACGAGCAAGTGAAACTCGGATTATAAAACTTATGGGAACCTCATGGCTTTGACATGATATATTGAAAGCCGTGAACTTTTCGGTGAGCCCACGGCTATTCAATATTGTATATACGCCCCCCCTCCGGAAATCCCGGCAACGTATATACGAATTATAATTTAGCAATTAAGAACGGCGGAACATCGATTTACGAATTGCAATTTCCGGTTTTGATTTCAATCGGCAATCGCAAATCGTAAACCAGCAGTTTTGTCAGCTATTAGCTATCAGTCTGAACTTGTCTTTCATCAATCTTCTGCTTTATGAATCTGGCGGTACGCCAGGCAGCATCCTTACTAAACTCAAAGCACTTGTGCAATCCTGAGTTCACAGAATCTTTGAACTCTTCTGATTTCACCGCCGAAAAAACAGAGCTTCTTTCTTCCACATCGGCCTTTATACTTCTAAAAAACGAAGAATCGGCAGATGCATTTGCCTTGTTTTCAGGGGCGGGCGCCAAAGTATAAATCGCAGTCGCAAAACCTCCAAAATAGACCACCAGCATAAAAACGAGTTTAGCTCTCCATCCTCTCATAAATTTTCTCCCTTCCTAAACAATATATTATTGGCTGCTCCCCTCCGCCAGCCTTTTGGATTTCCCTCTATATTAAATTTAATAACAAAGTCCGCAAATGCCAAGTGTAAAGTGGAAAAAAGTGGGTTATTTACATTATTTTCTAAAGAATTATTGGCATAATGCTATTAATTGCTCTTATATAATGGGCTTGAGGTCAAGAATTATCGGAATAAATTCCGCCATTTAGGATATGACAGAATGTGTATTTACGGCTGATTTTTATCCAATACTTCTTTCAAGGTTTTGCAGACAATTGTCACTTCATCTTTAGTCAGATTGTTATGAAACGGCAGGGCGATGGTACTTTTGCTGACGGCTTCTGTAATTGGGAAATCACTCTGTTTATATCCGAATGTCTCGACCATAAACGGCTGCAGGTGGACGGGCGGGAAATAATTGCTGACCTGGATGTTTTTATTTCTCATGGCGTGGAGAATACATTCCCTGTGGTCCAGGGTAAAGTCATCAGCCAGACGAACGACGAAGACAAACCAACTCATATCACAGCCATCGGACTCGGCGGGCACTATGAGTCTTGGATCATCGGCGAGTATTTGCTGATACCATTTTGCTACCTGCAGGCGTTTTGCTTTGATTTGGTCTATTCTCGAGAGCTGGGCGATTCCGAGGGCACAATTTATATCACTCAAACGGAAATTATAGCCCAGTCTGTCGTGTCCGAGCCATGAGCCGTCCGTGCTTCTTCCCTGATTTCGAAGTGATACGCACATATCGGCCAGAGAATCGTTGTCGGTCAGAATCATCCCGCCTTCTCCGGTGGTTATCTGCTTGTTCGGATAGAAAGCGAATACGCTCATCGTGCCGAATGTACCGGCCTTTTTCCCGTTCAACTCTGAACCGAGGGCTTCGCAACTGTCTTCTATTACGGGCAAATTGTGTTTTTGAGCAATTTCGGAGACCTTGTCGAGACCGGCAGGATTTCCGAAGACTTCAACGGGCAAAATAGCTTTTGTCCGATCTGTAATTCGAGCTTCGATTTTTGCAGGGTCAATATTGAGGTTTTCCGGGTCAATATCAACAAAGACGGGTTTTGCGCCAACCATCATGATCGAAGACGCTGAGGCAATGAAAGTAAATGGTGTTGTGATGACTTCATCACCCGGAGCGATTTCCAGAGCCAACATAGACAAGAACAGGCCGCTGGTTCCACTATTTACGGCAACTGCCCTCTTTGAGCCGGTGTAGTCGGTAAAAGCTTTTTCAAATTCCGGTAACTTAGGGCCGAGTGAAAGATTGGGGCTTCGAAGCACCTCACAGACCGCTTCGATTTCTTTGTCGGTTATGTCCGGGCGAGACAAGTATATCTGCATATATAAAACTCCTTTTTCCGAATTGTACCGCGACCAGCCGATAAATCAAAGATATTTTGAGTACTGGATGTTTGCGGAGGAACAATTGAATATCTGCGGTTTTCGTCTGAAATCGAAATCCTCTTGTCTTTATCGGACGTGGTGCCGATGAAATAAATGTTTATTTGTTACTTCTATACGGATTTTGCCAAATAAAACGGCTGGGGCTTGAAAATGGCATTTTGACTGCTAAACAAGCAGCAATTTAGAACCGATTAAACATTAACAGAAGGTTTGATTATCATTCGTAGTGGTAGGAATCTTGATATGGCAAAAGGCAAAGACGTACTAACGACGGGCGACGTAGCCAAGATTTGTCACGTTGCCCCCCGAACGGTCTCGAAGTGGTTTGATAACGGCCAACTCAAGGGCTATCGCATACCGGGCAGCAAGGACAGGCGAATACCTGTCAGTGAGCTGATTCGGTTTATGAAGATGCATAATATGCCTACCTCAGCGCTTCCTGTGGGTAAAATCCGGGTACTTATAGCAGACAGCAACGATAAGACTGCATCGGCTTTGAGTGATGTTTTGCAAAGCGAAGCAGACTACGAAGTCAAGACCGTCCGGAGCAATTTTGGTACCGGCGCGATAGTTCATAAATTTGCCCCTCATGTTTTACTTGTAAGCCTTTTGTCTGAGGATATAGACGCGATGAGCATTTGTGAAAGCATTCATACACATGAGGATTTGAGGACTATTAAGATTATAGCACTCGTGAACGGTTTAAGTGATTCTGAGTCCGAGGCCCTGTTGCAGAAAGGGTTCGACGGTTACGTACCTTATTCGGCCGATGCCAAAGAGGTCATCAGGCGGATTGAAGAAGCCACAGCGATTATTTATTAATCCTGCATATCTAATAGAACTTCATCATAGGTCAATTGTAATTTTTGCATTTATAGAAGCAGGTCTGAGTCTAAACTTATTCGGTGACGTACTATCTTATTGACGAGACATAGCCCATAAAAAGTCTTATCTTTAGTAGTCTTTGAAATGTCTCATCCATTGGGGCCAGTCGCCCGGCTGTGCCATGCCGGCCTTAGTCCAGGGACCGGCAATGTTATAGTCGGTATTCCATTTCAAGGTCCATAACTCTTTGATTCCGACTTTTCTGGTGGTCCAATCCATAAAGAGGGCATTTACAAATCCATCGTGACGGTTGATGGAGAAGATGCGCATTTCATTTCCTGTGGTACCAACTCCTGTACGCGGTTCTCCGTCGTATTGGGGAGGTGCATCGGTTTCGTAGGGCTGGCCGTCAGCACGCCAGGCGCCATCGGCCATAACCGGGACGTTATTTAAACCTTTATGATTTGTACTTCTCCAGTATTCTTCGAGCCTGCGGCCTCCACCGGTGTCGTCGCTGTCATAAATCCACTCATTCAGTGAATAGCTTCCGCCGGTGGGGAGAATTGAATAGCGGACTGGAGCGCCTTCTTCCATGGTTTTTGTAGTCATCGGGCAGTAAAGAAGTTGTTCGGTGTTCCCGTAATAATCGAGCAGTTTCTGCATCCAATCACCGGCCATATAATCAGGGAATTTGCTGTTGTTTTCGTCCGTGTACATTGCCCAGACGAGGCCCCATTCCTTAAGATTGGTGCGACAGAGAACCACCTTTGCCTGTTTTCTTACACGCTGAAGGGCGGGCATCAGGATTGCCATCAACAGAGCGATAATAGCTATGACGACCAAAAGTTCGATTAATGTGAATCCTTCTCTTTTGCGCATAAGGAAAACCTTAATTTTGTCTATTCAGATTTCTTATCAAATAGTATCAGCTAAAAAGAAAGGCCAGCCCCGAGAGGCCGGCCTTTTTTATTCGGCAGATAATTTTAGTAATCTTTATACCGCTGCAGCCATCGCGGCCAGTCGCTCGGCATTACGCCGCCGGCTCTTGTCCACGGGCCCATTGTGTTAAAGTCACGGTGCCACTTTAAGGTCCATAACTCTTTGAGGCCGGTATTTCTGATGGACCAGTCCATAAAGAGCATGTTTATGAATCCGTTATGCCGGTCAATGCAGAAATGATTCATTTCACCGGACGTGCCCTGGTCTCCTATCCCGAAGCCATCCCTAAGCTGCATGGGCGTATCGGTATGACGCGGCCAGGCATCATGCCATGTGGAATCACCGAGGACAGGAATTTGACTCATATTTTTGGCATTATTGACGTTTTTCCAGAACCATTCTTCCTGGCGGTCTCCTCGGGCGGCGTGCATATAATTGGTCCAGGAATTGATGCTGTAGCTGAATACATAACGGTAGGATCCGCCTCCGGGTGTTGCCATAGTACGTACAGCGGCCTTAAATGTACCCCAGTCGCCATCATTTAACATTTCTCTGGTTGCCGTCGGACACAGGAGCATGCTATCGTCGTTCTTGTAATATGAACGCAGTGCATTCGGGTACAGCGTTTGTTCGCCCACCCCCCAGCCTTCATTGAAATAGCCGTCATGGTCATCCGTATATAACTTGAATATAAGGCCCCATTGTTTGAGTTTTGCCTGGCAGGTAACCGACTGTGCCTGTTTCTTGACCCTTGCCAGTGCGGGCATCAATATCGCCATCAAAAGTGCGATAATAGCGATAACCACTAAAAGCTCAATCAGGGTAAACCCTCTTCGTCTCCTCATGTTGATACTCCAAATTGTATTGTAAACAAATATTTTTCGGGAATTATACCCCGTACATTGGCATTCTACCATATAATAAGTGTCAAATCAAGGGAGAAATCGGCAAAATTTATCTGCGGAACAGTTGTTATTTTTCCTTTTTTTGCAGCATTCTGGTGAGTAGTGGTATTAATTCTTCGGCGGTAACCTGCTTTTTGTGACCATCGACGAACATTACCTCATACTTACCCTCAGGGAGCTTACGCTGCATCAGCACAGTGGAGCTGTCTTTCGTATTAATCCGGTCGCCATACCATACGACATCTTCACCTCGGCCAAGGAGGCGATCATATCTTGTCTTTACGGCCGATATGTTGGCTGTATCAGCAGTGGCCCAATATTTAATAAACATCATACTGTCTTTAAGAACCCCGCCTCCGGTAGAGTCCCGGCCGCCAAGGAATGTTGCACAGAATATTATTGTTATGATTATAGCAACAGCAGCAGCAAGTTTATTGATTCTCAGGTGAACTATAATGTTGATGGTATCCATCCCGGCCCTGTGTTGCGAAAGTCTGTGCGGGATCTGGCGTTTGATGTCCTCAGCGAGAGCAGGGGGGACCGGCTCTGCGGTGGCATCGGATAATTTATTCAATAGTTCTTTTAGCTCTTGTTCGCTTCTCATAGCAGCTTTCGCTTTCTATCGGACAACTTTTTATATTACCTGCTTTCTCAAAGTTGTTAATGCTCTGTTGAGCCTGCTTTTGAAGGTTCCATCCCTTATTCCTGCTGCATCGGCGGCTTCGGCGATAGTCAACTGCTGCATGTAATGTAAAATAACCGTTTGCCTTAATTTGACGGGCAGACGATCAACAGCATTTTTCAACTGCTCCAACTGTTCGTTATGTTCGACTATGTCAGGCCCGGCTTTCTCGCCGTCAGAGACGTCAAAGTCTTCGAGGCCGGCCGGCTTTTTGTTCTTATGCCTGCGCCAGTATAGTTTTGAAACGTTGCCTGCAATCCGATAGAGCCAGCCGTTTAAGGCTTTGCCGTCCCTCAACTGGCCTATATGGTGCCAAGCGTTAAGAAAACTTTCCTGGGTCAGGTCTTCGCCGGTATGGCGGTCATGCCCAAGCCTTCTCATATACAAGTAAATCTGTTTGTAATATATATCAACAAGCTCGGCTGCGGCGGTATGGTCGCCAGCCCTTAATCGCCGGACAAGCGAATCCAGCCTCTGCTCCGATTGCTCCTTCGTCTTGTTGAGTTCCCGCGGTTTCGTTATAGGATGCGCCGTGTTGGATTTCTGTTCTGTTAAATTTGCCTTTTTTAACGTCATTTTTGGCTCTGTTTTTTACTTAAACAATCAATGTACCTTAAATCTGCGTTGTCTGCAATATTAAACGGAGGCCTGTAACGGGTGATGTGTGTATGCTATAATGAAACTATGGCGATTTTGCCGGACAATATCGATTCGTTTAGTGAGCCTATTCAGGTTTTGTGGAAGATGATGAATCCCTGCACACTATGTCCGCGGCAGTGCAAGGTCTATCGCGGCAGGGGGGAAACGGGTTTTTGCGGGATTGGTGATATACCTTTGGTCAGCTCCGTCGGGCCTCATTTCGGCGAGGAAAGCGTGCTTGTCGGCAGCGGAGGTTCGGGTACGATATTTTTTGCGGGCTGTAATCTGGGTTGTGTTTTCTGCCAGAACTTCGATATCAGTCATAATCGGGCCGGACGAAAGATGACGATTGAACTGTTGGCTAAGACCATGCTCGGGTTGCAGGATTATGGATGCAGTAATATTAATTTTGTTAGCCCTACTCACATTGCTGCGGCTTTTGCGGCTGCTATCGAATTAGCACGAGAGGGG
>JAVVFI010000078.1:0-15977 GCA_032250555.1 Sedimentisphaerales bacterium | reverse complement strand
GTAGTTGGTGAAACATCCGTTATAGGCGACAATGTCAGGTTCTATCAGGGGGTTTCATTAATCGCCGTCAGTATTCCCAAAAAAGCTCAGAGCATAAAAAATGCAAAGCGCCACCCCACGATAGAAGATGATGTTACTATATACGCCGAAGCAACCATACTTGGAAATGTTACTATCGGCAAAGGCTCTGTTATAGGAGGAAACGTGTGGATCAGAAACTCCGTCCCTCCAGGTACTACGGTATCGATGTCAAAATTTGAGTCACTGTACAAGCACCGTAAACATAATAAAGAATAAGAAAACAGCACAGGAGCAGGCAGTTGAAAAAGTTAATTGATCTTATTGAAAGATTAAAGCAGCAGCATAATGCTGTAATACTCGCGCACAATTATCAGCCTGGCGAGATACAGGACATCGCTGATTTCGCTGGCGATTCTTTGGGATTGAGCATTAAAGCCGCTCAGACAGAAGCCGAGGTAATAGTATTCTGTGGTGTTCAGTTCATGGCGGAAACCGCTGCTATTCTTTCGCCCCAAAAAACCGTGCTTCTGCCGGATAAATCAGCCGGCTGTCCGATGGCTGATATGATAACCGCAGAACAATTACGCAAGCTCAAACAGGAACACCCCGATGCACTTGTGGTTTGCTATGTGAATAGTACCGCTGAAGTAAAGGCCGAGAGCGATTACTGCTGTACAAGTGCTAATGCGGTTGAACTGGTAAACTCATTACCAAAGGACAGACAAATTCTTTTTGTGCCGGACCAGCATCTTGGCCGGTTTGTTGCTGATAAAACCGGCCGGGATATAGTGCTCTGGCCCGGTTATTGCAGATCGCATGTGATGATAACCGAAGATGATATCAAAACCGCAAAGGCAAAATACCCGGATGCCGTTGTAATGGCGCATCCGGAATGCAGCGAGCCGGTTAAAGAGCTTTCAGACGAATTGCTCAGTACCGGCCAAATGCTGAAATTTGCAGCCGAGAGCACCGCAAAACAGTTTATAGTAGCTACCGAGACGGGAATAATTCATACCCTGAAAAAACAAAATCCAAAAGCCGAATTTATCCCGGCAAGCAACAGGGCTGTCTGTCCCAACATGAAAAAGATAACCCTGGAGAAAATCATCTGGGCACTTGAAGATATGCAATACAAAATTTCTGTGCCCGAAGAAATAAGGGAAAAAGCCAAAATAGCCCTGGATAAAATGGTAGAGATTCTGCCTGCGAGTTAAGAATGACTGAAGTCGAAACAATTCTGTTGGTATCGTGCATACTCAGACTATTCGGTTAATTGAGCCGGAGCAGCCTTTAGAGTTGGAGTGCGGAAAAACTCTGGCTCCTGTTGATATAGCCTATGAAACTTATGGCCAATTGAATGAGGCCGGAGATAACGTTATTTTGATCTGCCACGCCCTCAGCGGCAATGCTCACGTTGCCGGCCTTAACAGTCCTGATGACCGAAAGCCCGGCTGGTGGGATATTATGGTAGGACCCGGCAAGGGAATCGATACGAATAAGTATTTTGTTATATGCTCGAATTTTCTCGGCGGCTGCAGCGGGACAACAGGTCCATCATCGATTAATCCGGCAACCGGAAAGCGATACGGCCTTGACTTTCCAATTATCACTATAGCCGATATGGTTAAGGTCCAGAAAATACTGCTCGATAAACTCGGTATAAAAGAGCTTTTAGCGGTAATTGGAGGTTCGGTAGGTGGGATGCAGGTTCTGCAGTGGGCGATTGCGTATCCTGACTTTATCAAATCCGCAATACCGATTGCCACAACCTCACATCTCGGAGCTCAATCGATTGCGTTCGATGCGGTAGGACGCAATGCCATACTGGCAGATCCGAATTTTGCAGGCGGGCAATACACTAACGAAAATGGACCCGACAGAGGCCTGGCAATTGCCCGGATGATAGGGCACATAACGTATCTTTCCGAACAGGGCATGCGCGAAAAGTTCGGACGGCAATTGCGAAATTCCGACAGCTACAGTTACGATATCAACTCTGAGTTTTCCGTTGAGACATACCTGGACTATCAGGGACAAAGCTTCGTAGAGAGATTTGACTCCAACAGTTATCTTTATTTAACAAAAGCCGCGGATTATTTCGACCTTGGAAAAGATTACGGGTCTCTAAAGAAGGCTTTTGCTAAAACCAATTGCAGATTTCTAATAATCAGCTTTGCGAGCGATTGGCTCTTTAAGCCCGTTCAATCCAGAACAATGGTTAACGCACTCGTCGCTAATGACAAAGATGTTAGTTATTGCGATATTACATCACCGTATGGGCATGATGCATTCCTGTTAGAGCCTGAGGTCCTTGGCTCTTTTATTTCCGGCTTTTTGGAAGCTACACATCAGCCCCAGGAGAAAAGAAATCATACCGGCAAGAGAATACGAGAACATACGCGAATACACGATTTAAATCAGGCTCACCGTGTTCGAGTTGACTATGATGTGATTGAATCACTCATAAAACCAAACAGCACAGTTCTGGATATCGGCTGCGGTAACGGTGAATTGTTGGCAAGTCTTATAGCTGATAAAAACATCACAGGCAAGGGCATCGAGGTTGAGCAGGACCTTGTCTTGAACTGTGTAAATCGGGGGCTGTCGATTATTCAGCACGATATCGAATATGGATTGGAAAACTTTGCTGATAAAAGCTATGATTATGCGATATTGTCACAAACAGTACAGACAATTAAAAATACCGAATTGGTATTTACAGAGCTCCTTCGAGTGGCTAAGAAAGTAATTGTCAGTTTTCCGAACTTTGCTCATTGGCGGTGCAGAGCACAACTGTTTTTGGCAGGCAGCGCCCCTGTGACCAAGCAACTGCCGTTTGAGTGGCACAATTCACCAAATATACATTGTCTGTCACTAAAAGATTTCGACCAATTCTGCAAAAGACTGGCCATTAAAGTGGAAAAAAAGATACCGTTGATTAAAACACGTTTGAGCCCGGTAAAATTTGCGCCTAATTTGTTTGCCGAGCAGGTAATTTATGTTACAAGTAAGGAATGAACTATGAATGAAAATATTAAATACCGTTTAGAAACTCTCGCTTTACATGCAGGCCAGCAGGTCGATTCAGATACATTAAGCAGGGCTGTGCCTATCTATCAGACAACTAGTTATTTATTTAAAGATACCGACCACGCTGGAAACCTGTTTGCTCTCAAAGAGTTTGGCAATATTTATACCCGCCTGATGAATCCGACGACTGACGTATTTGAAAAACGGCTTGCCGCAATGGAAGGTGGAGTCGGTGGTCTTGCATTCAGCTCAGGCCAGTCTGCAATCTACGTCAGTATCTTTAACATTTGCGGAGCCGGAGGTCATATTGTCTCTTCGAACTCCCTGTATGGCGGGACGGTTACGCTGTTTGCCCAGACCTTCAAGAAGCTGGGGATTGAAGTTACTTTTGTTGACCCGAAAGATCCGGAGAATTTTGCAAAAGCGATTAAGGATAACACCCGGCTTATTTATATAGAGACAATGGGAAATCCCAAAAATGATATCCTTCAATATGAGAAAATTGCCGACATCGCTCACAGACATGGTATGCCCGTGATTTGTGACAACACTGTCACTACACCAATACTTTTCAGGCCGATTGCATACGGAATCGATATTGTCGTTCATAGCTGCACGAAGTTCATAGGCGGCCATGGTACAAGCATCGGCGGGGCGATTGTTGACTCCGGCAAGTTCGACTGGACAAACGGCAGATATCCTGACCTGACTGAGCCGGACCCGAGTTATCACGGAGTCAAATACGTCGAGTCATTCGGCGAACTGGCCTATATTATTAAAGCCAGGACTCAGTTCCTGCGGGATATGGGTTCCTGCATGTCACCATTCAATGCGTTTCTGTTTTTGCAGGGGCTGGAAACACTGCATTTGCGCATGCCCAGGCATTCGGAAAATGCGATGAAGCTGGCACAGTGGCTCGAAAATCAGGAATCGGTTACATGGGTAAATTATCCCGGCCTTGAATCGCATCCGGATTATAAACTGGCACAAAAATATCTGCCCGATGGCCAGGGGGCAATACTTGGCTTCGGAATTAAGGGCGGTAAAGAAGCCGGTATCAAGTTTATTAACAACGTTAAATTAGCCAGTCACCTTGCCAATATAGGTGACAGTAAAACCCTTGTGATACATCCGTCCAGTACCACACATCAGCAGCTTAGCGAAGCAGAGCAGCTTGCCGCTGGTGTAACGGCCGATTATGTTCGAGCTTCGGTCGGTACTGAGCACATTGATGATATAATAGCTGATTTCGACCATGCACTAAAAGCAAGTCAGAGGTAAAAATTATGTGGGAATATACAGACAAACTCAAAGACCATTTTTTCAATCCGCGAAACGTTGGTGAAGTTGAAAAACCCGATGGAATCGGCGAGGTCGGCTCATTGGCCTGCGGAGATGCTTTGAAGCTGACGTTTAAACTCGATGAGGATGGCAGAATAGCAGAGGCTAAGTTCAAAACGTTCGGCTGCGCCAGTGCAATCGCTACTTCATCGGTCTTGACCGAACTGATAAAAGGCCTGACTCTGGACGAAGCCATGAAAGTAACCAACAAAGATATCGCCGACTATCTGGGCGGTTTGCCGGAACAGAAGATGCACTGCTCGGTTATGGGCAGAGAGGCCCTCGAAGCGGCGATTGAAAATTTCCAGGGCGGCGGACAGAAAAAACATGAGATTGAAGGTAATGTTGTCTGCACCTGCTTCGGTGTAACCGACAAAGAAATCGAAAGAGTAATAATAGAGAATAACCTGACTACGGTTGAAGAGGTTACGAATTACTGCAAAGCCGGAGGCGGCTGCGGGGGATGCCAGGGCGAAATCGAAATTTTGATAGAGAAGTTTAAGCCGGAAGAAATAAAACAGGCTCCTGTACCAGCAGCTCGGCGAGTCGGAAAACTTACCAATATCCAGAAAATACAGTTAATCCAGCAGACAGTAAATGAGCAAATCAGGCCGGCACTGCGGGCTCACGGAGGTAATGTTGAGCTTATAGATGTTGAGGGAAATAAAGTTGTCGTCGCATTCAGAGGAATGTGCGCCCAGTGCAGCTCCGCCGAGCTTACAATGAAAGATGTGGTCGAGGCCAAACTGAAGGAATTCGTCTCCGAGGAGCTTTTCGTCGAAGAGAACAAAGAACCCGCTCAGCAACCTCATAGTCACTAAGGAATAAAAAATGAAAACCATATATTTCGATAATAACGCTACGACACAAGTAGCCGAAGAGGTGCTTGAAGAAATACAGCCGTTGTTCTGTGAGTTGTACGGCAATCCTTCGAGTATGCATACTTTTGGCGGACAGATAGGCCGCAAAATTAGCCAGGCTCGTGAACAGGTCGCCGGCTTACTCGGCTGCGAACCCAGCGAGATTGTATTCACAAGCGGAGGTACTGAAAGCGACAACACCGCTATTAAAGGCACGTTGGCAGCCCTGCCGCACAAACGCAAAATTATCACTTCCAGAATCGAGCATCCGGCCGTTCTGACTGTCTGCCGAGAACTTGAAAATGGAGGTTACAACATTATCGAGCTGGGAGTGGACAAATATGGCCGGCTTGACACCGAGCAACTGGCTGAACAACTCGACGATAATACAGCTTTGGTTACGATAATGTACGCAAACAATGAAACCGGCGTAATATTCCCGATTGATGAAATTTCCCGGTTGACTGCCGAGAAGGGCGTAGTATTCCACACCGATGCCGTCCAGGCTGTCGGCAAGATACCGCTTAACCTCTCGAAAAGTAATATCGATTTGCTGAGTCTCTCCGGTCATAAATTGCATGCACCGAAGGGAGTTGGAATCTTGTATGTTCGCAAGGGAACCCGCTTGTCGCCGTATATGTTGGGTGGTCATCAGGAAGCAGGAAGAAGAGCCGGCACTGAAAATGTTCCTGGAATCGTCGGCATTGGAAAGGCGTGCGAATTAGCGGCAAACAATTTCGAACAGGAAAACAACAAAGTAAAGAGCCTGCGCGATAAGCTCGAGAATGCGATATTAGAAAAGTGTCCCGATTCTCTGCTCAATGGTGATAAGCAAAATCGCCTGCCCAATACGACTAATATCAGCTTCGAGTATATCGAGGGCGAAGCTATTCTGCTTATGTTGGATCAATACGGCATCTGCGCCAGCAGCGGCTCGGCCTGCACATCCGGCTCATTGGAACCAAGCCACGTCTTACGCGCGATGGGAGTGCCCTTCACTGCCGCACACGGCTCGATTCGCTTCAGCCTGAGCAGGTACAGTACTGAAGAGGAAGTTGATTATACGATTGAAAAGATACCTCCAATTATTAACCAGCTCCGAAAATTATCACCTTTTGTTGCAAAGTAGGTTTTTGATTTTATGACTTTTCAGAATAAATATAATTCGCTGAACAAAATACTCAAAAAACTGGGAAAAGTGGTTGTCGCATATTCCGGCGGAGTTGACAGCACTTTCCTCTTAAAAGCGGCGGTTGATACTCTCGGGACTGAAAACGTCCTGGCATGTATCGGCATAAGTTCGTCCTTGGGCAAATCGCAATACACCCGGGCTATAGAATGTGCCGCTAATATTGGAGCGGCTCTTGAGGAGGTCGAAGTACACGAAGTTCTGGATACCAGGTATTCGGCAAATAATGCCGACCGCTGTTTTCATTGCAAATCCCATCTCTACACGGTTCTGCAGAACATCGCAGAGAAAAAAGGATTTGGAAGTGTTATTTGCGGATGTAATTTAGACGACATGGACGATTTCCGGCCAGGCAATAAAGCTGCCAGGGTATATGGTGTCCTTTCACCTCTGGCCGAAGCCCAAATGACCAAAGACGACATCCGGAATATGAGCAGGCAATTCAATTTGCCTACTGCCGATATACCGGCCTCCCCCTGCCTTGCATCCAGGCTCACGTATGGCCTGGAAGTCACAGAAGAACGTTTAAAACAGGTTGACCAAGCCGAAGATTTTTTAAGGAAATTGGGTTTTGTTGAATTTCGCGTGCGTCATCACGATACGATTGCCCGAATTGAAGTACGTCCGGAGGATATGGAAAAGGTTACAACCGAGTCGAATCGACAAAAGATAGTTGAAAAACTGAAATCCATCGGCTTCAAATATATTACGGTTGACTTGCAGGGCTTCCGCTCAGGTTCGCTCAATGAGTTACTTACAAATGACCAGAAACAAAGCAATATTTAAACACGATAAATCGGGCCGGTGAGTTTATAATGGAAGTTCTGAATATAAATGGTACTGAAAAGCAATTCCCTGATGGATTGCCCAATACACTGACTGAATTGTTGAAGCAGTTGGATATTCATCAGGCAACTGTGGTAGCTGAAATTAATGGTAAAATTATCGCCAGAGAAAATTTTTCACAAACACAGCTATCAACCGGCCAAAAAATCGAATTAGTGCGGTTCGTTGGAGGGGGTTGATTATGATAAGCATCAAACAGAGGAACATCGAACAGACGAATATCAAACTTCGAATGTTCATTATTCCTTGTTCGTTATTCGGAATTAACAAAAATGGATAAGTTAATTATTGCAGGAAGAGAATTTAATTCCAGGCTGTTGATTGGAACCGGTAAGTTTGCATCTTGCGAGCTTATGTCACAAGCCCTTGAAAAGTCGTCCGCCGAAATTGTCACCGTCGCTCTTCGCAGGGTCGATATAGAAAACGAAAATGACGACATCCTCTCCAGCATAGACCGTACAAGATATCTGTTACTCCCAAATACGTCGGGCGCACGCAGCGCCGATGAGGCCGTACGTCTGGCTAAGCTCGCACGTGCTGCAACCGGCATTAACTGGCTCAAACTGGAGGTCACACCGGACCCGTATTATTTACTTCCCGACCCGGTAGAGACATTAATAGCCGCAAAGACCCTGGTGAAAGATGATTTTGTCGTTCTGCCGTATATCAATGCTGATCCGATTTTGGCAAAGAAACTCGAAGACGCAGGCACCGCTACGGTGATGCCCCTTGCAAGTCCTATTGGTTCTAACCAGGGGCTAAAGACTCGTGCAGCCCTTGAAATTATAATCGAGCAGGCAAACGTTCCGGTGGTTGTCGACGCGGGTTTGGGTCTGCCGTCCCATGCTGCGGATGCAATGGAAATCGGCGCCGATGCGGTTTTGGTCAATACGGCAATTGCCACAGCTACTGACCCGCCTCAAATGGCTGCCGCTTTTAAGCTGGCGGTCGAAGCCGGGCGGATGGCTTATGTCTCCGGAATGCCTTCTGCCGGCACCAGAGCAAGTGCTTCGAGCCCGCTAACCGGTTTCCTCAGAGAAAAATAGAAATGTCAAGCGCACTAAAATATACCAACGCAGATATAAAAACGATCCTCGCTGAAAAAGGCCTCGACCGCGGCGGTAAGGATTGGCAGCAGCAGTTAGAGAACGTCTGCGTTAATGATGTTGAAAGAGCCTTGTACGGGCCCATAGGCACTTATAGTTTTGATAGACTTCTGGCCCTTATATCGCCGGCCGCTGAGAAATATCTTGAACAAATGGCACAGTTGGCTCATCAGCTCACTATCCGAAGATTCGGGCCGACAATCAGGCTGTATGCCCCGCTGTATTTATCCAACTACTGTTCCAACAGTTGTTATTACTGCGGCTTCAATAAGGAAAATAAATCCGAGCGCACTAGACTCACAATAGACCAGGCCTTGGAAGATGCAAATATTATTGCCTCCGAGGGCTTCAGAGACATACTCCTTGTCAGCAGCGAAGACAGACATTTTATCACCGTTGATTACCTCGTCGAGCTTGCGGGAAAGCTAAGGGATAAGTTCGCATCAATCTCGGTAGAGATTTATCAGTTGAGCAGCGGGGAATATGCCCGACTTTTTAAGGCGGGCATCGAAGGCGTAACACTCTATCAGGAAACATACGGCCGCAAAGCCTACAAATACTATCACCCTTCAGGCCCGAAGTCCGACTACGATAACAGGCTCCAGACTCCCGAGAATATTGCCGCCGCAGGAATGCGTGAGGTTGGATTAGGGGTTCTTTTAGGGCTCACCGACTGGCGAATTGAGACCCTTGCCCTTGCCGAACACGCCCATTATTTAATCAAGCGATACTGGCAATCTCACATTTCGTTTTCTTTTCCAAGGCTCAGGCCCGCCCTGGAAGTCGGAAGCTCACAATTCGATCATTTACTCAGCGATAAAAATCTTGTGCAAATGATAACAGCCCTGCGGCTCTGTTTTGCCGATGCGGGGCTGGTGCTCTCAACTCGTGAGGGAGCACAACTGCGGGATCATTTGATAAAACTTGGAATAACAAAATTAAGCGCCGGCAGCAAGACCAATCCCGGCGGGTATTCTGGACACAATCAAGCAATTGAACAATTTGAAATCGACGATAATCGAAGTCCCGCTCAAGTGGCCGCTATGATAAAAAAGCAGGGCTTTGACCCCATCTGGAAAGACTGGGACGTTGCTTTTATAAAGGAAGGGAGCCTCTAAAAATTGCTTTTGTCACGAGAACGAGCGAAATTTTCTCCGGCAAGGCGGAAGGTTAAAATCGCCGCAGGCATAGCCAAAGCTATGTCGAGGACGAATTTTGACCTGACAACGCCGCCGGCGGAAATTGCAGCCGTTCGCAGTAAAAATGAATTTTTAGAGGTTCCCATAAGAAGGAAAACATGAAACGAGTAATTTTGGCAGTAATTGTTATCCCGGCCGTTTTGTTCATTGGCTGTGACGACAAAAAAGATGGACAATCCTCATCAAAAGAACTGTTGTTATATTGCGGTGCCGGTATCCGTCCGCCGGCGGATGAGCTGATTGAGACTTTTGAACGAGAATATGGGATTAAGATCGCTCCGGATTATGCCGGCAGCGAAGTCCTCCTGTCGAAGATAAAGCTCATACGGCAGGGCGACCTCTATATGCCCGGCGACAAACATTATGTTGAACAGGCGGCCCGGGAAGATATGATTCTTTCCCAAAAATCGGTTTGCTACTGGGTTCCAACTATCCTCGTACGCAAGGGCAATCCCAAAGAAATCCATGGATTGAATGACCTGCTGAAACCGGGAATAAAACTGGGCCTTGGAGACGCGGACGCATGTGCTATCGGCAGAATATCAAAGAAGATACTCGAAAAAAACAACGTTAAATGGGAAGACATACAAAAAAATCTGGCATTTAAATCGCTCACAGTCAATGAGCTGGGCATGCAGATACAGGCACAGGCCCTCGACGCAGTTATCGTCTGGGACGCAACAGCGAGATACTACAGTGAGCACGGATATGAAATACCAATCGCCATTGAGAACAATGTAATTTCAACCGTCGATATCGGCGTCCTGAAATTCACTAAACATCAGGAGCTGGCGGAAAAATTCGTGGATTTCGTTACTTCTGAAAAAGGAAAAGCAATCTTGAAAAAGCATCAATACAGTACCGAGCCTCCGAAATAAAAGGGATTTATACGATAAGAAGTAATTTTTAGTATGCAAATTGGAGATGAATTATGCTAAGCCAATTGTCAAATCCGTGGTGGGTTTTTGTCGTGCTGGGTATCGGTGCAGGCATTGTTAGTGGTGCTCTGGGATTAGGCAGCGGGACTATAGTAATCCCCGCACTTGTTCTTTTTTGTGGTTTCGGACAGAAAAACGCCCAGGGAACGGCATTAGCAGTCATGGTCCCGATGGCTCTGTTAGGCGCGATGTTGTACTGGAGGAATCCGGAAATCGAGATGAGTCTCCTGCCTGTCGGATTGATTATATGCGGCGCTTTGGTCGGAGTTCTGTTTGGGGCGGAATTGGCCGCTCGACTTCCCGGCCATATATTGAGAATGATGTTCGCTGCTTTTTTGATAGTGGTAGCTATAAAAATATTTATGACTTCTTCAAAACCCGGTCAAGACTGTCTTGATAATAGTACGATAGAACAAAATACGGTAAATTCACTTGAACATGGAGAAAAAAACAATGAGCCAGATATCTGATAAAACAACTGTACGTATTTTCAGTGCCAGGGCATGTGCAGAACCCCTGGAAAAAGCCGCCAAATTATTTGAAGAGCAGACGGGTATTTCCGTTTTAATCGACGTATGCAACCGCCATTGTGCAAACCCTGTCGCTGAAGAAGCTACGGCGGAAACTGTCGGCGACGATTTTCTCCTGGAAATATCCGATGCAGGCATACACGACCTCGCCATAGCAGGAGCAGAGTATTTGCTCGATGATGGAGAAGTACGAAAAATCGTCCAAAAAGGACAGCGCCGTACAATAGCATACCGAACCTCGGCTATCATTGTTCCCGCAGGTAATCCGAAGAATATAAATTCCATCGAAGATTTAACTAAGCCGGGCGTACGTTTGGGAGTTTCGGTTTTAGATTGCCTGAAAGGATTGTGGGAGGATATAAGCGCACGATTGATGCTTTTGGACAGGATTCGGCGGAACATCTCTTGTTATTATAACGGCTGTATTGCAATTGTCGAAGCTGTGGCAACCGATGAAATCGACGCTGCTTTCGGCTGGACGGCATTTCAACATCTCGAGCCGGAAAGAATAGAGGTTATTGAAATACCGAAAGAACAGCAGGTGCTCAGGGGAACAGGAGTTGGGCTGTTGTCTTTCAGTAAGGAACCCGAGGCCGCCAAACAGTTTATGAATTTCCTCGCATCCCCGGATTCGCGAAAATTCTACAAGGAATTCGGATGGGCCATCGAAGAGAATTAAACCTCGAAATTAGCGCAATTATCTCAGGATGATAATTGCTGTCACGGAAAATCAGGTTGCAGTACTATCATTAGAGTGATACAGGTGACGGCGTGTAAAAAAGTCTAAGGCACGTTGGCGACTGTCTCGATGGCAAATCGTCCTAAACAGCAAAAGGCCCGCAAATATTCTACAGGCTTGTTTCGACTTCAGCTATCACCACCGGCTCACATTTACCCGTCTTACCCCACGCTTCGTACAAACGCTTACCCCAGTCGTCGGTCCTGTTTTCTTCGGCGAGAAACTTCAAATACTCCCATGAGACCGACTGATACATCAGATTCACAACAATCTTTTTACATCCGGATGGTAGTTCAAGCTGAACGTCATCCCAGTACTGCCCATCTGCATATACCGCACCGACCGGAGCGGAAAGGTGCTCCGCAAAGGCGCTGTTATTAAAACCTTTCGGAGGAATACGATTGTCCTTCGCGATAATATCATTCAGCACGAAATGAAATGATTTGCCCGGTTTTTTGCCGTACTTTTTCCCCTGGGCCTCGCTTATTGCCGGCAGGCACTCATAAACCCGCGTTTGTTCCGGATCCAGCAAAGTTGGAGCCTCGATTGATTTGCCGAAAATATTGTCTTTCTTATTACCGTATTTGCCGATTTCCTTCAGCAGCTTGCCGGAAGAATTAAAGAATTTAACATTTACCCACATCCTGCGCCCCTCAGGATATCCGGAGGGTAGTTTATGCCCGGTCAGATTTGTTACATGCAATACAGCTTGTTTCTGGCCGGTGGTTGATAAGCTCAGCGATGCCGCTGTTTTGAGAAGTTTTAAGGACCGCTGTTTACCCAGCTCCACTGCTTTTCGATCCATATCACGACCATCCCACAGCAGCCAGGTGACATCCTGCACCCAGGTCGAACCGCCGACAGGCCCGTGCTGAACAAAGTACTGGCGATGCAGACTGCCGAACCTCGACGCCTGTCCTCCGCCCTCGACCTGCTCATAATGGCAGGACTGACAGCTTCCTTCGCGCCCCTGTTTGGCAAAGTCACTTAGCACCCATTCACTGTATGTCCTTTCAATATGACCAAACGTATGCGGAGGCTGCTTCTTGACATCATCTGCATGCAAAGGATTCGAGATATTATGGCATGTCGCGCAAAGATTGCTGGACGCATGGTACTCGGATTTCATTGTATTATGAGGCATGGCACCGCTCCCGTCACCGTACGGCCCTCTGACCGTATTAGCAGGATCCGCTACCATCATAGCATTGCCGTAACCAGGAGGCACATCCTTAATCAGATCCTTGGCCTCGGATGAAAGCGGATCCATAAGGCGATGGCAGACATCACAGCTTACTCCGTACATATCCTCCTGATTTAATGCCGAGCCGTCACCCGGTTTTGACCTGTCCTCTAACCAGCCGCGGGGAGTATGACAGCGCAGGCAAAATTCACCCACACCCTCGATGTCCTGATTTGCAATTGTAAGTGAAGCCCTGAACACCGGGTCCCTTGCGGCCTGGGCCATCATACCGCTCTGCCATGATAAGAACGGATCGGCAGTGCCGTTCGAAGTCCCCGAGTGGCACATTTTACATTGCTGCACCTTTACAAACTCTATGCCCGATTCCTTCGGCTGCATGCCCGGCAGAAACACTTCCGCACCGGCCTGCGAAATAAACATCAGGAAAATACAAATAACTGCAATTTTTGTAGTAGATGAGTGGTTCATAATCTACCTCCCGCCCTTGTTAAAGTGATGCCGCAACTTGATTGTAAGTTCGTTAAGTTTTCTCTATTTTAATGCATTACCTTTTAGTGTAAAATCTTTCACACGTTGTTTGAAAATTTTTCGGCCATATTTATAACCACTTAAGCCGTTTAATATACACTGAATTAACAGAAAAGTAAACAAGGAGATTTAATGTCGGTTAAGCTCAGCCAAAAGGATGAGCAGATGCTAAACGGCCAAAAAGGACCTGCCGCACAGATGGCCATGCGCATCATGGTAAGAATGGCTGATGTCGTTGATGCGCCTCAAATGATGGATGTCACCCAGGCCCACATAGATGGCTGCGGCCTGCTCAGTGACACAGGCCTGGAATTCGCCGAGACCCTGGCGGCAAAAGGAGCAAAAGTATCCATCCCTACTACGCTGAATATGGGACCGCTCGATCTCCAGAACTGGAAGCAATTTGGAGTGGCTGAGGATTTTGCCTCCAAAGCCATTCGGCAGGCAAAGGCCTATACTAATATGGGATGCATCCCCACCTGGACCTGTGCCCCTTATCAAAGCTATCTAACACCGGCGTTCGGCCGGCAAATCGCCTGGGGTGAATCAAACGCCATCTGCTACGCAAATTCGGTCCTCGGGGCCAGAACCAACAGATACGGAGATTTTATCGATATCTGTGCCGCCATAACCGGCAGAGTCCCTAAGTGCGGCCTGCATCTAAAACAAAACCGCGCCGGCCAAATCCTGTTAAAGCTCATAGACATCGATCCTGCCATCATGCAAAGCAATGCTTTCTTCGCAATACTGGGACATCTAACAGGCACTCTAAGTGACGATAAAATCCCGGTCATCGAAGGCCTTCCCATTAATGCTTCAAGCGACCAGCTGAAAGCATTTTGTGCCGCCGCTGCTTCTTCAGGAGCCCTGGCACTTTTTCACGCCATCGGCATTACCCCCGAAGCAAATACGTTGGAAGAAGCATTCCACCGCGAGCAGCCCCAGCGCACGATCGACATTCACCTTTCCGATTTACAGAAAGCCGCCTCCGAATTGTCCACAGCTCAGGAAGGTATAAATCTCGACGTGGTCATACTCGGCTGTCCGCATTTTTCCTTCGATGAGTTTCGCAAACTGGCTGAGCTGATAAAAGCCCGCACAGAAAAAGGTCAAACGCTCCATCCGGATGTCAGGTTCATTGTTATTTCCTCCCAGACATCGTACTCACTTTTGCAACGAAGCGATTTTATCAATGTGCTGATTAACTTCGGAGTAGAAATCACCCTGGATACCTGCATGTTCCACACACCGATGATTTCTAAAGATACGAAAGTAATCATGACCAATTCCGGCAAGTGCGCATACTATGCCCCGGGAGAATTGAAAGTACAGGTCGCGTTCGGCACAATGGCTGACTGCGTTGATTCAGCCGTTAATGGGCTTGTATGCCAAAAGGAGTCACTATGGAAAATATCCTGACCGGAAAACCCATAGTCGCAGGCTCCGCCCAGGGAACAGCTTTGGTATCCAGAGAGCCGATAAGTTTCTGGGGAGGCGTATGCCCGCGCACCGGCGAAATAATTGATCGCCGCCATGAGCTTTCAGGAGCGATAGTCACCGGCCGCGTATTCGTCTTCCCGCAGGGCAGAGGCTCAAGCACATCAAGCGCGACGTTAATGGAAAGTATCAAAACCGGTGTCGCCCCCGCAGCCATAATCAACCTTAAAGTCGAACCCATTTTAGCACTCGGCTCCATAGTCTCAGACGAACTATACCATCAGTCTGTGCCCATCGTAATCCTGAAAGAAAAAGACTTCTTCTCCATCAAAGAAAACGACCACCTAACCATAGAACCCGATGGCACAGTAAAAATCAGTACCCCCTCGTAGGGGCAACCCCATGTGGTTGCCCTAAAATGCTAGAGACGCGACTGTAAAAACCGTCATCCTGAGCGGAGCGAAGCGCAGCCGAAGGATCTATTTTTCTATCCGCCCATAGGGCGTCCTTCCCTTCGTCTTTTTCTTACTAATTAACCAATCTCTAATTCACTAATTCACTAAAATCCTTTTGTCTTTTTACTTGTATCCTGTTATCCTATACCCATAAAGGCGTGGTACGTACATCTTGAAAATTGCACCGGGATACGAGATTGTTTGGCGATAGCAGCGAACAGTATTCTTGAGAGGAATCATTATGAGTATTCGGTTAATGCTAAAGGGTATATCAAGAGGTACCGTTTTGGCTGTTCGGTCATTACGAAGCGATATGCGAACGATATTCACACCGTCAGAGGCGGAGGCGGAGGCAGCGGACGCCGACCTCGCGGAGGCGCAGCAGACGATGGACGAGTTGACGCGCATCCGCGAACAAGCCCTTGCGCTGCAGCGGCAGGTCGAGGACCTGGCGCGCCGCCGCCTGGAGGCGGAGGCCGATCTGGGCAGATTGCGCGACGAGGTGGAGGAGCGGCGTGACCGCCTCGCCCATGATCAGGCGTTGGTGGCGCAGG
>JAVVFI010000077.1:0-16483 GCA_032250555.1 Sedimentisphaerales bacterium | reverse complement strand
GTGTTTCAGTCAGAATGCTGGAGCAATTTAAAGAAAGCGGCTTTGATCGGATGAGATTGTGTGTCGAAGGCTGGGAAGGGGTAGAGAAACGTCCCGAGGTCGCAAAACAGGCCGACCGGATGGGATACCTGTTTGGCACTTATGATTCGTTTCACAGTATTCACGATCCTTCTCTGCGCGGCACGGATAGTACCTGGATTACCGCACAGTTTGACAGAGAACTTTTCGAGAAAGGCCCGATCGTCCGCAAAGATGGAAAAAAACGAGGTGGATTCAAGGGAGCCGGGTTCAAGCTCAGCCCTATTGCCGCCAGAGAGCATGTGGAAAAGCGTGTAAGGGAGAACATGAAGAATGTCACATACAATTATTATTTTGTCGATTGCGATGCTTACGGAGAGGTTTATGATGATTACTCACCTTTTCACCGTGCAAGCCAGGCTGATGATGTAAGGGCGCGTTTAGACAGGCTCGACTGGATTAGTGATACTTTTAATGTTGTTGTTGGCTCGGAAGGCGGCAGCTCATACTCAGCGAAAGTTATCCATTTGGCCGAAGGGATGTTCGGGCCTGGATTCGGCTGGGGTGATCCTGATTTGAAAAACAAGGACTCGCAATATTATCTGGGCCAGTATTATCCCCCTGAAGGGCCAAAGGTGTTCGTTAAACAGGTTCCGATGAAGGAGAAGTATCAGTATTTTTACTATGCCCCGCGGTTTCGCCTGCCGCTTTATGAAATTGTATTCCATGATTCGGTTATAACGACTCACCAATGGGCGAACAGCAGTCTCAAGTACACTAATATGCTCGATACGGTGGCGCTGACGGAGCTGCTGTACATGGTTCCGCCGCTGTATCACATGAATCTTGATGAATTTGATATGCATCGTGATATAATGAAAAAACATTATGATTTTTTTTCGCCGTTACACAGGAAATTTGGCTTTGCGCAGATGACGGATTTCAACTGGCTTAGCTCCGACAGAAAATTACAGCGTGCGGCTTTTGACGGCCGAGTGGAAATGATTGCGAATTATTCACAGGAATCACGCAGCTATCAAGGAGTTGAAATTCCCGCACGAAGCATCTCAGCAAGATGGCTGGATAGCGGGAAGAAAAAAATCATGACCTTTACACCGAATCTGAATACAGGTGAGTCGAAATGATGCAGTAAAAGAGAGCTGGGAATATGATTTTGAATCGACGTGACTTTATCAAGTTGGCTATCGGCGGTGCGGCTGCGGTTGTAATACCGAATTCCGGCTGTGCGGTTGGTACAAGTAGCGGAGCGGCTGCTGAATTACCGAATATCATCCTTATTATGGCTGATGATTTGGGATACGGTGACATTGGATGTTACGGCAGCAAAAAGATACGTACACCGAATATCGATGCATTAGCGAGAGAGGGCCTTAAATTTACGGATTATCATTCGAATTGTCCGGTCTGCAGCCCGACGAGGGCAGCGTTGTTAACGGGACGATACCAGCAGCGGTGCGGCATCGAGGGCGTTGTAACAGCCGCGAACCATCGTCATACAGGGATGGCTCTGGAGGAAGTGACTTTTGCAGAGGTACTAAAAAAACGCGGCTATGCAACAGGTATTTTCGGTAAGTGGCATGTGGGTTACAGCGTAGAATTCAATCCGGCCAGGCAGGGATTCGATGAGTTTATAGGTTATGTCAGCGGCAATGTTGATTATCATTCGCATATCGATCAGGCTGGCTTCGACGACTGGTGGAAAAAATCCGAAAAGATCCCTGAAGAGGGTTACTCCACCGATTTGATAACCGAACACGGTGTGGATTTTATTGAGCGGCACAAGGATAGGCCTTTCTGTTTGTATTTGCCGCATGAGGCGCCGCACTATCCTTATCAGGGGCGAAAGGACCCGCCCGAGCGTTTGAGCGGCGGCCGGAAAGGCAAAAAAGCCAAAGGCGACGAAATTCCCCGGGCATATAAGGAAATGGTTGAAGTTATGGACGAGGGAATAGGGCGGATTGTCGAGACGGTAAAACGTCTGGGATTGGAGCGAAAGACATTTATCTTTTTCTGCTCCGACAACGGCGCTACCAAAAACGGTTCCAACGGTGTACTGGCCGGTTACAAAGGCAGCTTATGGGAAGGCGGGCACCGCGTTCCTGCTGTTGCCTATTGGCCGGGTAAAATTAAAGCCGGGACAACCACGGACCAGACAGTCCTGGGGATGGATTTGTTTGCCACGATGACGTCAATTGCAGGTGCTGATCTGCCGGCGAGTCTGAAGCTTGACGGCGTTAACCTTTTACCGATGCTGACTGAGGGTGCCGGGCTGCCAAAACGAACTTTGTTCTGGCGTTACAAAAAACAAAAGGCTGTACGGAAAGGGCCGTGGAAATTGCTGGTTCAAAATAATCAGTCAAAACTTTATAATCTTGACGAAGACCTCGGCGAGAAAGAGAATCTTGCCTTGGCAAGGCCTGATATACTCAAGACACTTGAAGATGAGCTGGCCGCCTGGGAGCAGGAAGTTTCAGCCGGCGTTGAGTTGAGGGCGTGAAAAGTTCTGTATAATATGAATCAGGGATTTCGAGTATTAAGAACACCATGAGTTTTTATAAATTCGGAGGCAATAATTATGGAAAATAGATCGATTAGCCGGCGTGATTTTATGAAGAGTTGTGCTGTGGGCGCATCGGTGCTTGTCGGTTCGGGATTAATTTCAAATGAAGCATTCGCGGCTAATAAGAAAAGGCCGAACATTGTTTTGATAGTGAGCGATGACCATGGGCTCGAAGCTTTGTGCTGTTATGGTAATAAAGTTATCAAGACGCCAAATCTCGACCAGCTTGCGGCTGAAGGCGTGCGGTTTACGAATGCTTGTTGTACGACGGCAAGCTGCAGCGCGAGCCGGTCGGTGATTTTGACCGGCATGTATAATCACGCAAACGGCCAGTACGGGCATCAGCACAGTTATCATCACTTTATCTCTTTCCCGAATGTGAAGTCTCTACCGGTGCAATTGACCGGGGCAGGCTACAAAACGGGGAGGATAGGCAAGTATCACGTTGCTCCGGATGAGGTTTATAAATTCGATGTTGCGTTAAAGGGCAACAGCCGCAGTCCTGTTGAGATGGCGAATAACTGCCGGGACTTTGTCAGCGATGACGACAAGCCGTTCTTCCTCTACTTCTGTATGAGCGATCCGCACCGCGGGGGCGGCACAGCCGAAGAGATACCGACCAAACCCGACCGGTTCGGCAATCGGGCAAATGGAGAATACCCTGGAGTGAAAGAAGTCAAGTACAGTCCTGATGAAGTTATAGTGCCGTCTTTTTTGCCGGATTCACCGGAGTGTCGAGACGAGCTTGCTCAGTACTACCAGTCGGTCTCGCGAGTTGACCAGGGGATTGGCCGGCTGATAGGTGTTCTTAAAGAGGCGGGCAAATATGATAATACCGTGGTTATTTATATCTCGGATAACGGTGTGGCATTTCCGGGGGCCAAGACGACTCTGTATGAGCCGGGGATGAATCTACCGTGCATTGTTCGAAATCCTGCACAGAGAGAAAAAGGTATTACCTGTAATGCACTGATTAACTTTGCCGATTTGGCGCCGACAATTATGGACTTTGCCGAAGCTCTTCCTAAAAAGAGCGAATTCCAGGGCAGGTCGTTTAAGTCAGTACTCGAACGGGAAAATCCAAGGGGCTGGGATGTAACTTACGCTTCGCATACTTTCCATGAGATAACGATGTATTATCCGATGCGCGTGGTGCGTGAGCGAAGGTATAAGCTGATATGGAATATTGCGCATGGACTGGATTATCCTTTCGCCAGTGATTTATGGGCGGCATCGACGTGGCAGTCAACAATAAAGCGAGGTGAGAAATATTACGGCAAACGCACGGTCGAGGCGTATTTACACCGACCGAAATTCGAGCTTTACGATTTGAAGAATGACCCGGATGAGGTTGAGAACCTGGCGGACAATCCTAAGCACAAAGGAACTCTTGCGAGGCTCCAGAAAAAGCTCAAGGCATTTCAAAAGCGAACGAATGATCCCTGGATTCTCAAGTGGGAATATGAATGAGTTCGCGGTTAAACTTGACAATTTTCCATAGAAGGCTATGATGTGATCTGCTGCTTTCGGCCTTAGGGTTGGGACTGATAAGGAGTTTGGCGGAGGCGGGAGTCTGAACGTAATATAAATATAAAAATAAGGATAACTAAATGGCGCTGTTATTAGGATATGACGTTGGAAGCTCGTCGATAAAGGCGACGCTAATGGATAGCCAGACGGGCAAGGTTTTGGCGAGTGCGACTTCGCCGGATAAGGAACTGGAGATTATCGCAAAGGAGTCCGGCTGGGCCGAGCAGCATCCATCCACATGGTGGGAACATGTTAAAGAAGCGACTCGGCAGATTGCTTCGGAAATCCGGAATTTAGAGGATGTTGAAGCTGTTGGGGTTTCATATCAGATGCACGGACTGGTTTGTGTGGATAAGAACCAGGAGGTCTTGAGGTCTTCGATAATCTGGTGCGACAGCAGGGCGGTGCAAATCGGTGAACAGGCGGCCAAAGACATTGGAGCAAAAAAATGCCTTAAGAGTTTGTTTAACCTGCCGGGTAATTTTACGGCATCTAAATTAAAATGGGTCAAAGAAAACGAGCCGGAGGTCTATTCGAAGATTCATAAGGTAATGCTGCCCGGTGACTATATCGCGATGAAGATGACGGGCGAGATAAAAACTACGCCGTCGGGTTTGTCCGAAGGGATAATGTGGGATTTCGACAAAGATGGGTTGGCGGAATTTATCCTGGAAAATTACGGGATATCAGCCGATCTGACCGCCCCGACAGTTCCGACGTTTTCCATTCAGGGTGAGCTTGTCAACTCGGCTGCTTATGAACTGGGGCTCAAGGCCGGGACGAAGGTAAGCTACCGGGCTGGTGATCAGCCTAATAACGCTCTGTCACTTGGTGTGTTGCAGCCGGGGGAAATTGCTGTTACGGCCGGGACATCCGGGGTAGTCTATGGTATCAGTGATAAGAAAAACTACGACCAAAAGTCGCGAGTCAATATATTCGTTCATGTCAATCATTCGAAGGATAAGCCGAGGTACGGTGTTTTGCTTTGCCTAAACGGGACGGGAATTTTGAATAGCTGGCTCAAGCACAACTTTGTAGGCGGCGAGGGATTGGACTATGAGCAGATGAACGAATTGGCGGCTGGCGTTGCGGTTGGCTCTGACGGGCTGATGATACTGCCGTACGGTAACGGTGCTGAGAGGACCTTAGAGAACGCCGAATTAGGGGCGTCAGTTCACGGATGGAATTTTAATATTCATAAGAAAGCGCATTTCCTGAGAGCGGCCCAGGAAGGAATCGTTTTTGCGCTGAATTACGGCCTTGGGATAATGCGCGATATGGGCACTGAGCTGGAAACAGTCAAAGCTGGACATGCGAATATGTTCCTTAGTCCATTATTTGCCGAGGCCTTTGCGACGATTACAGGCGCGACCGTGGAGCTTTATAATACCGACGGTTCGCAGGGTGCCGCAAGAGGAGCTGGAATCGGAGCGGGTATTTACAAAGGGGCTGAAGATGCCTTTGTGGGTCTGAAGCCGGTTAAGGCGATTGAGCCTAATAAAAAATTAGCATCGGCCTATCAGAATGCGTATGCAAGATGGGAAGATGTTTTGAAACGACAATTGAAAAATTAAGAGCACAAGACAAAAGTGCGTGAGTTTTATTTTAAGCGCTTTAGAAAGGAGCACGTGAAATGGCAGATAAATCTTTACACAGTATATGCAGATGGACATTTAATCCCGGCAAAGGTGGTTTTGTGCCGGGCGATATGCGGCCGGAATGGGGCGGAGCGTTCGGCTCGCCGGAGATGGTTAAATTAGTTGCGGACAAAATCGCTCCAAGGATGCCTGATAATGTTGAGCTGGGTATCGAGCTGCATTATGATGCGGAGGTCGATGATAAAAATGCCGCTGCGGTGGCTGATGCCCTTGTGGACAATAAATTGTATCTGGCGATGATAACGCCGGGCGCGCATTGTCATTTCGGTTACGGCGGAGTTGCGTCTTTGGACCCGAACGAACGGAAAGCCGCTGAGGAATTAGGCACCAAAACAGTTGACCTTGCATACAGCACATTGAAGAAGGCCTGGCATCCGGACGCCGGCAAGGAGCCGTCACTCATTATATGGAATGGCTCGTTTGGTTATGATATTGCTACTATCGGTATTCGGCAGATGTATCAGAACCTTAAGGAGAGTATCGCAGGATTATGTAAGTATGAAGCAAAAAAAGGCGGCAGCTTATATATAGGTTTTGAACCAAAACCGAACGAAGGACATCCTGCCATGCTGATACCCACAGTAGCCAGTGCGTTATTGTTCTGGCGAAAGATTGAGGATGAGTTCGGAATTCCGAAAGATAAGAAAGGCGTCAATAAGGAGTTCGGGCATTCGGAGATGATAGGGCTTGACCACGTTGCCGATACGGTTGAAGAGCTGGATAATGATATGATGGTGCATATGCATCTTAACAGCCAGGGCTATAACGATGGTATTATTCTCGGCGGTCCCGGCAAATACGATATCGACCACGGTACGCGGATTAACGGAATGAACGTTGCTATCGCCGGGCTTATCCAGCAGGCCGGCTTTAAGAGATGGAAAGGTCACGACATGCAGGCCCGGGCATATGATAACGCCGAGCAGGGTATTGACAGAGTTGTCAGAAGTGTTCTGAGTTGGGAGGCCTGTGAACGAGCGGCCAAAGAGCTGGATGCTGCCGGACTGATGAAAGTATTAGCTCAAAGAGAAACCGCAAAAGCCGAGGATATGATGCGGGCCGCGGTTGTCAGCGCTCAGGGCCATTTCGATAAAATGTATAAGTAATTAAATACAGCGTATCTCAACGGTCACTGATGAATTGGGTGCAATATGAAAACGCGTCGTGATTTTTTGAAGAGCCTGATGATAGGTGGTGTTGCGGCCCTTGTCCCATCGACCGGGTGTGCCGGGTCTGTTGTCAGGCAAAGACGAAAGCCCAATGTAGTGATGATCTTATGCGACGACCTCAACGACTATGTCACTGGTATGCATGGGCACCCTCAGGCGAAGACACCGCATATCGCGGGGCTTGCTCAGTCCGGGGTGGCTTTCAAACGGGCATACAGCAACAACCCCATCTGCGCACCATCGCGCTCCAGCTTCCTCACCGGAATCTATCCGCACACTTCCAAAAATCTGTTCTGGGATGTCTGGCACAAGAATCCCGTGCTCAAGAATTCTAAAACTATCATGGAGCACTTCCGCGATAACGGCTATCATGTCGCCGGCTCCGGCAAGCTAATGCATCACCATTTGCCTTCGGTCTGGAGCGAGTTCAAACATAAGGCCGACTACGGCCCCTTTGTCTATGACGGCAAGGAAAGGGTCGCCCATCCCTCTGTGCCTCAGCCGTTCCAAAGTATAGGCCATGTTGATGGTTCCTTTGCCCCGTTGTCGGACGCCCCCTATGGCCTGGATGAGAAGGATGGCAACAAGGGCTGGATATACGGCACCTGGGGCAAGGTAAACAAGTACAATTATGTTGACGAGGACAACCGCGACCCTACCCCCGATGAACGCAATGCGGCTTGGGCGGCAAATAAGATCAATGAGTTTGCGAAACAGGAAAACGGCAAGCCGTTTTTCCTTGGCATTGGTTTTATTCGTCCGCACACCCCGCTGCACGTACCCAAGCGCTTCTTCGACATGTTCCCGCAGGATTCTGTCAAAGTTCCCGTAATCAAACCCGGTGATGCCGAGGATTGTCACTATCTGGATGTTTTTGACAGCAACATGAAGGGACCGAAATACTTTCGCCTGCTCAAAGAATCGTATCCGGACCTCGAATCCGGGCTTAAAGCCTTTACACAAGCCTATCTCGCCAGCGTGGCCGCAGTTGACGACTGCGTCGGCCGGATAGTCAATGCGGTGAACAAAAGCCCAATCAAAGACAACACCATTATCGTTGTTACAAGTGACCATGGCTGGAACATGGGCGAGAAGGATTACCTTTTCAAGAACGCGCTATGGGAAGAGAGTACTCGTGTGCCGCTTGTCATCCGTGCGCCTGGTGTGGCGGAACCAGGTGGCATTGCCGAACACCCTGTTTCACTGATCGATATCTATCCTACACTCGTTGACCTCTGTGGGCTCGAAGGCGATACGAGGAAGAACACCCAGGGCGCCAAGCTGGACGGCTATAGCCTCCGCCCGTTCCTCAAAGATCCGAAATCCGAGACCTGGAACGGACCCGACGCCGCTTTGACGATGATATATGCCGGTAATAAGACAGGAAATGACCCTGCCAAACAGCATTGGTCCGTCCGGACAAAAAGATGGCGATATATTCTGTATAACAATGCCGCCGAGGAATTATACGACCACGACACCGACCCCTACGAATGGACCAACCTTTCCGGCGATTCCCGTTACAGGAAGATAAAGGCCGACCTGAAGGCCCGACTATTTCGAATGACCGGCCATACACCTTAACGAATCTACATTTTATGTGTCACTTTTCCTAACTTTTTCTATAAGTACAGGGTGTGTAGAAGAAGCTGCATTGAATTTGCCGAGAATGTAAAAAAATGTTGGCAAGAGAATAAGATATGGAAAAGACCCGCCTGTATTTTATTGATAACCTGAGAATCCTGCTTGTTACCCTGGTGGCTATGCTGCACCTTTCCATCACCTACGGAGGCGCCGGAAGCTGATATTGCCGAAATGTCCCGGAAGGCACTATGTCGATCCCACTGACATGGCATAACACTACTATCCAGGCCTTTTCGATGGGATTGTTTTTTTTGATTTCAGGTTACTTCACCCCCGGCTCATACGAACGCAAAGGCCCAAAACAATTTTTCATGGACAGACTGCTGCGTCTGGGCATACCTATATTGTGCTACGATTTTATAATCGGCCCGCTTATTGTACGTCCCATGGTTCGATTCGGTGAGCAGTCCTCCGGCTCTTATTTAGATTTTCTCCGCCGGTATTATAGCAGCTTTCACGTAGGCACAGGGCCGTTATGGTTTGTCGAGGCCCTGTTGATATTCGCCGGTTGTTATGTTCTATATAGGCTATTGTCGAAAACAACAATTGCTACAGTTAAGCAAGACAGCAAAATACCCGGCAATTTAACCATATTGTTATTTGCTCTTGCCCTGAGCATTGTTTCCTTCATCGTGCGGATATGGCTTCCGGTTAGTTGGAATTTTGAGCTGTTGAATTTTCAGTTTCCCTTTTTCCCTCAGTATATTTGTATGTATATTGTGGGAATCGCTGCATATAAATATAACTGGCTGTCGCAGATTCCCGATGCGATGGGTAAGTTGTGGCTCTGTGTAGCTGTCTTCTTCATCATCCTACTGTTTCCCGCTTTATTCGTGTTAGGTGGAGCGTCGTCGGGTGATATTTCACCTTTTATGGGCGGCCTTCACTGGCAATGCTTTGGCTATGCCGTCTGGGAACAGTTTACCGGTGTTGCGATGATTATCGCAATGCTGTATCTGTTTCGAAAGCATTTCAATCGACAGGGTAGTTTAAGCAAAGCCGCCTCGGCCAGCGCTTACACCGCTTATATTATCCATGCACCGGTTATAATCCTTGTGGCGATTGCAATGAGAAATATCAGCTTATACCCCCTTTTGAAATTCGCTCTGGCCGGATTAATTGCGGTGCCTCTATGTTTTACTTTGAGTAATTTCATCAGGAAGCTGCCGCTGGCCAAAAGAATCCTGTGACAACGCAGACCAAATCTGAAAAAACATACTTGTTTTTTTGGTCTGGGATTGATAGACTCAACGCCCGTTATGACCCTTGCTATCAAAACCAGCGGACTTACTCGTTATTTTGGTGACCTGCGTGCCGTCGATGGTCTCGACTTACGTGTCGAAGCCGGGAAGTTCTACGGCTTTCTCGGTCCCAACGGCGCTGGCAAATCGACGACTATCAAAATGCTTACGGGCCTGCTCGCTCCTACGAGCGGCACGATGTGCATCCTCGGTGAGGAAATATTAGATCCCGAAAAAGCCAGAGAAGTCAAGCGCCGTATTGGCGTAGTGCCCGAGGAACTGGCTCTGTTCGATAATCTCACGGCACAGGAATATCTGACCTTCATCGGACGCATGTATAAGATGCCCATGCCGACTATTAAAGAACGTTGCCGGGAACTGTTGACCATGATGAACCTGGATAGTGAGGAAAAGCTGACCCTCGAATACTCACATGGGATGAAGAAAAAACTCACTCTGGCGGCGGCGCTGATTCCAAATCCGAACCTGCTCTTTCTCGATGAACCGTTTGAGGGCATCGATGCCGTTTCCTCGCGCGTGCTGCGAGACACATTGAAGCGTTGCGTCGCACGTGGTGCGACTGTTTTCCTGACATCGCATGTTCTGGATATTGTCGAAAGGCTTTGCACCGATTTTGGGATTATTGTTGAGGGCAAGCTCGTGCATCAGGGCACGATGGATGAGATCCGCGCCGGTGGATCGCTGGAGGAACTGTTTCTTGAGGCTGTCGGCAGCGATAACATTGAGCATCAGAAGCTGAGCTGGCTGGAGGATTAGATGGACTGGAGCCAACTTCGCACAATCGTCTGGTTACGTTGGCGCTTGACCCGAAATCAATGGTCTCGCAGTCAATTTAATGCCGTGCTGATAATGATCGTAACCGTAGCCGTGCTTGTCTTAGGTGTTGTGAGCGGCATTGCCGGTGTGCTGATCGGTTTCTTTGTATTGGCCGAAAGGTCGCCGACGGGTTTGCTTCTCGCGTGGGATGCATTCTTTGGAGCGTTTCTGTTTGCCTGGATGATTGGACTGGTTTCAGAGATCCAGCGTTCTGAGACGATCGACATCAGCCGGATGCTGCACCTGCCGATCTCGCTCAGAGATATTTTCCTGGTGAATTATCTCGCATCACACGTAACCATTAGCATCATTCTGTTCCTGCCTTTAGTGCTGGGCCTTTGCCTGGGATTGCTCATCAGCGGCCGATGGTTAATGATATTGATGTTTCCGTTGGTACTCGGCGTGGTCTTCATGATTACGGCGTGGACCTATTGCCTTCGCGGCTGGCTGGCCGCGCTCATGGTGAACAAGCGGAAACGCCGTGCCGTTATTGCCGTGGTCACCTTTTCATTCATTGTGCTTGTACAGCTTCCGAATATCATTAACGTTCTCACGCACGATCGTAAACGGCACAGACCCAATACGGTGAAGTCAGTGCCAATAGAAGAACAGATGGAAAGGCAACCCGTTAGCCCCGGCAAAAGACACGTTCCTGATATGGTCTTACTGGCGCATAAAGTAGTGCCCTTTCTGTGGGCCGGCAACGGTGCTATGTCGCTGGGTAAGGGAAATATACTGCCCGCTGTGTTAAGTACGGCCGGTGCATTCTGTATTGGTGCTTTGGGTTTAAGGCGGGCCTACCGCTCGACTATTCGTTTCTATCAGGGAAATAAGGTCGTCGGAAGGTCTAAACAGAAACAGAAAGCCAGGAAAATTCACACTGTCAGGAAGAACTTTCTTGAGAAGCGATTGCCCGGTATTCCCGATGAAGCTGCGGCGCTGGCGCTGGCTTTCTTCCATTCCCTGATGCGGGCACCAGAAGTGAAGATGGCACTGGCGACCAATTTCATTATGCTGCTGCTTTTTGGAACCATGATCTTTGCGCGGCATCTGTCCGACCTCGGCGACAACTTCAAATTCTTCGTTGCCAATGGCCCCGTCGTGTTTACGTTTCTCGGTATGAGCCATCTCATGTTTAACCAGTTCGGTTTCGACCGGGGCGGATTTCGCCAGCTCGTCTTGCTGCCGGCACCGCGAAGACAAATTCTGCTGGGAAAAAACCTTGCGTTTCTGCCGATTGCGGTAGGGATTGGATTGATTTGCCTCGTACTCGTCAAAATCATTATGCGCATCTCGTTAACTATCGTTCTTGCCGCCGGCTTTCAATTGCTGGCCGCTTTCATACTGCTCAGCATGGCGGGCAACCTGATATCCATACTCATTCCTTACCACATCACCCCTGGCTCAATGAAGCGGACCAAAACCTCTGCCATGACGTCCTTCCTGATTATCATATCGCGATTTTTGGTTCCGTTGGCCATGGTCCCGATGTTCATTCCGCCGGCGATGGGGCTGCTCTTCTCCCACTTTGATTGGCTGCCTGCCGGACCGGTGATCCTCGTGCTTTCGGTGATACTGTTGGGGCTCCTTGTCTTCTTTTACTGGCTCAGTCTGCCAGGCCTCGGCAACCTGATGCTGCGACGCGAAAAACAAATCCTTAAGGTGGTCACCGAAAAAGTGGAGTAAATCTGAAGCATCGCCATAATCAGATATCCCTTCGCTTTTCTGTTGCCTAAATAATCAGCATCGCGTCCCCGTAGGAATAAAAACGGTATTGCTGTAAGATGGCGTGATTGTAAGCGGCCAGAATGTTTTCAAGACCGGCAAAGGCTCCGACAAGCGCCAGAAGTGTGGATTTGGGCAGGTGAAAATTCGTTATCATAGCGTCTGTTATCTTGAATTTATAGCCGGGCTTTATGAATAAATCTGTTGAGCCCGTAGTCGCTTCAATTTGCGACTCGGCAGCCAAAGTCTCCAGCGTTCGGGTCGAGGTTGTACCGACAGGGATTATTCGCCCCCCCCGGTTTTTTGCGGTATTTATTATCCGGGCGTTCTCCTTATCGATACTGAACTGCTCCTGATGAATCTGGTGGTCGTCGAGATTTTCGGCGGTTACCGGTTTGAATGTTCCGGCTCCAACGTGCAGTGTTATATATGCAAAGCTGATACCGGCCTGTAGTAACTGCTCTATCAAAGATTCTGTAAAGTGCAGCCCTGCCGTCGGAGCGGCAACGGCGCCGTTTTTGCGGGCATAGACCGTCTGGTAGCGTGTTTTATCAATATCTGCTGTGGCCGGGTCGTCATCCCGTTTGATATAAGGCGGAAGCGGCGGATAACCGACGGCTTCGAGAACGGCCTCCGTATCTGCTGCTGTCTTTAACTTTAGCAGGCATCTGCCCCGTGCTTGTTTTTCGAGCAGCTCAGCCTCGCAGAAATCGCTTTTTTGCCTGTCTTTTAAGATAATAATCTCGCCAGCCCTTAGCCTGCGGGCCCCTTTTATCATTACAATCCAGTTGTTGTCGGAGTTTTGCCCGAGGAACAGACCTTCGAGTTTACCTCCGGTGGTTTTACGCGCGAAAAACCGGGCGGGCACAACTCTCGTATCGTTAAGCACAAGACAATCGCCGGGTGATAAGAAATCACCAACGCTGCTGAACCGGCTGTCGATGGTATCACCCGTAGAGCGGTTAAGAACCAGAAGTCGTGAGTTGCTTCGAACGGGCCGCGGATGTTGTGCTATCAGCTCTGGCGGTAAGTAGTAATTCAGCTTTTCAGTTTTCATAAACAAACGTTATCAGACCGTTATCAAAATGACAAAAAAAATATTTTCTAAATAACACGCTAAATCAGGGCTTTGTGCGGTTATGCAAAAATTCCTGCAAAAGCAGTTCGATATTAGGGACGATACTAATACTAATAATACGAATCCAACTTATTTACAATAATCGTTTTTCAGGAGTCGGGTTTTATGTCGTCAGCACAGTATGTAGACAGGCAGGTAACATCAGTTGCCGCTTTGGGCAGGGATGAGCTTAAGAAAAGAATCAGAAATTTCCGGGGTCGTTTCAAGCTGGATTTTACAGAAGATTACCTCAACAAGATTAGCGTTGACAGGTTAAGACATATCCTGTTGGCTGCGTTAATAAACGCAAAGAGGCACAATTAAAAAAGTCGTCCATACCTTCGAATCATTCACAGCCATAAACTTATTTCATTGAGCATAAAAAAGGCGGACATTACATCCGCCTGTAATTATCATCAGTTATGTTTTCGTCTAATAACCCAATCTTCCCCAAATGGCCTTCTGCATCTGATGCAAATCCTCGATATCTTCTGGGCTTTCAGGCACCATCTGGTGCAAAGTATTTGCATCATAATAGGGAACAGCGGCGAGCTTGCCGGTCTCTAATGTTTTCTGGCCTTTGTACTTCCAATAAGCAGAGTGCCCGTCTGCAAAAGATACGTTAGTACCGTCACCGTGCCGGACAAAGGGCGGGTCCCACCAGCGCTGATTAACATAATGAGTAGCATAACTGTCCGGAGTAATCCGGCCTTCGTCAAGAAATACTAATCTTTGAGCCGGGCCCGGGCTGATAATATCCGTTCTCTTCTTAATCCACAATACCGTCCTGCCTACTCTTACCCCTACGGGGGGTTTATTGTTGACTGTCCTAAACGTCCCATCCCGGGGAATACCGTTCATAGAATCACCTATGGTGTAGGTCCGCATCTCTCCGCGCATACCGGTCGGGCATCGGTAAAGAGTTTCTTTCTTTGTATATGGATATAAGGCGCCGTTTTGAATAGCACTGTATTGAATTTCCCTGGGTAAATGCTCGCCGAGCCAAAAATCTCCGCAATCGTCTCCGACCCAATACTTCTCACCCCTATGCCTATTAGTACTACCTGTAGGTACAGGGGCCAGGCCGTTTCCGCCGCCGGCTGCTTCGCCGTTGACAATCCTGTCGTCGTTCTCGTCTGCATACATAGTCCAGGCAAGTGTCAACTGCTTGAGATTGCTGAGGCAAACCGCACGCCTGCCTTGTTCTCTGGCCCTGTTCAGCGCCGGCATCAATACCGCCATCAATACAGCGATAATGGCGATGACTACAAGAAGTTCTATCAGGGTAAAAGCTTTTTTGGATTTCACAATCATTTTCCTTTCTGTGTTTTTGCAGTGGTTATTTTATTAATAATCTTTAAAATTCCTCATCCATATCGGCCAGTCACTCTGATTCATACCCCCGGCTATGGTATATGGGCCGGCTACGTCAAAACTTTTGTGCCATTTTAAGGTCCAGAGTTCCTTGACCCCCGTCTTTCTGACCGAATAATCGCACATCAGGCTGTTTAAAAATCCATCGTGCCGGTTTACGCAATTTCGTTCCATTTCGTTCACATTGGGTCTGTCCGGCGGTCCTAAAATAACTTGTGGCGGTGCGTCTGTGTCTCGCGGCCAGGCATCGACCCACCAGCTACCCGTAAATAACGGAATATTATTCGCTCCCTTCTGCTCGGGTTTTCTCCAATGGTCTGAAATGGGACTGCGTCCCCAGACAGCACCCGATGGATTGGTATCGCGAGGATTACACATCCACCCGTTCGGCCCGTAGCTGCCTATGTATTCGCCGGTTTGCCATGCTTGGTTTGTAAAGTAGCCTATACCCTGATGGACATTCGCGCCTGCGGATTTTGTAGCCTGCGGGCAGCAGCGCATCTTTTCTCCGATCTTGAAAGTTGCCATCATCGGCTCGAACCACCATCTGCCGCTGCCCCCGCCAGCGCCGCTGAGCCAGTTTCCGTTGTTATCGTCACAATACATCTTCCAAAAGAGACCCCATTGGTTGAGATTGGCCATACATGCAACGGCTCTGGCCTGTTTCTTAACGCGATTAAGCGCTGGCATCAGGATTGCCATGAGCACCGCGATAATGGCTATTACCACAAGAAGCTCTATCAGAGTAAAGCCCTTTCGTTTGCCCATAATACCTCCATCAATACTGTTTGTTGCATTTACTCTTGTAACATTATTCTATAGTTTGTCAAATTATCAAATTTTAAGAATCTTTATAATGTCTCATCCGTCTCAACCGGTTACTCTGATTCATACCGGTCGGACCGGGCTCTTTTCGTCCTAAGGTCCATGCTACTGGGCGTATAGCGTCTTGCCCGGATAGTGTATGTCCAGCCATAAGAGGTCCTCATTGATTGGGTTGAACGGTGCGTTCTTGCCGAAGCCCATCGAGGCTGCCTGTGACCGGCTCGTAAAGTAGATTACCGTTCGCTTGTCCGTCCATTTCCTCACCTCTGCGTGCCCGTCCATAAAGCTGAACGTACAGGAGTTGCTGTGGAATACGCCCAGCGGATCCCACAGCGAATTTGTCCCGGGGTTATAAGACCAGCCATCTACATTGTGGTTAACGCCGGGGGCGTCATATATCTCTTCGACAAAGAGCATCTTCCTGCCCGGATTCTTGAAGTCGGTGATTTTCTTCGGGTCGGAAGACTCGTACGCTCTGAGGAAATCCGGCAGAGAATAGCTGCGGAACAGCAAATGCTGCAACTGCCGGCCATTGCTCGTGCCCTGTTTTATCCGGTTGTCGCCAGGGCAGTGATAGGCGCCGACATCCTTGATATAGGGGTAGAGAACGCCTTCTCTCAGCCCGTTATGACGCTGCTCGAGCGTGACGTCTCCGCTTGGCATCTGACTAAAGCCGCCGCCTGCCTGATAATCCAGAGGAGGCATCACCCAGGGGGGGATCCCATTAATTGGGGCGTACCTTGCCATTCCACCGCATAAGCTGC
>JAVVFI010000076.1:0-16532 GCA_032250555.1 Sedimentisphaerales bacterium | reverse complement strand
AGAAAAAAATGGGGCATGAAGCTGGCGCCGAAAACTATTAACAACAGGGCAACTGTGGTAAAGCATTACTTTACTATGGAGTATGACAGAAATATGCAAATCCAACCATTTATCGGCACTGGAAATAGAGCTATCTTGTTCCTGAATCAGTTTGTATTATTCTGTTTATTGCATCCTTCCAGATGGGTGCTGCCATCTGGAGATTATGAAACCTAACTCTATTGAGTTGTTGAATTATATCATTATCAAGTAAGCTTGCAGCTTTTGCATTGTATTCAAGGAATATTTTTGACCAGTCATAAAAGAGTTTTCCATAAAGCGTATTATGGCATGAGATACAGCGGGCCGCATAGTTGTCAGTAGATTGATGTGTTATATTTGTATCATGACAGTCAATGCACGCGAGCCTGCCCCAATGAGGATCAGATTCGAAGAGCTTTTGTTTCGGAGTCATTATACCCTGCATAGCCAGCGTTTGAGCGTTGTGACATAATTCGCAATGCTTTTGAAGGGGGCGATAACGTGTTGCTTGCGAAGTATTCGTATGACATCCGTCGCAGGAGAGCCCGGCATGAAGTGAATCCAACTTAAAGGCGGAATGCTCGTTATGTGAAAAAAGCAGGTACATACCTTTCCAGCCCTGATCAGAGTGGCAGGTTGAACAGGAATGGCTCATCTGGGCATTGTGAGGATCCTCATGACACGACTGGCATTTTGTGCCAAGTCCGATGAATTTAGGGGAGGCGAGTTTGAAATCGTCTTTGGCAGGGATATGACATTTTTCACAAGTCAGAGCAGTATGTTTACCATTTAGAGGAAATTCGGACTCAACTGTATGAAATGGCTTATTCAATGGACTTTTCCAATCGAGTTCGGAATGACATTCATTGCATTTTTGTTCAAATTGTCCAGCGTGCGGGTCGGTATGACAGTCTTTGCATTCCATACCAATATTATGTAATCTGAATAATTCATCACCCGAAGCTCTTACAGTGTTATGACATTTTTCACAGGCAAGGGTAATGTGTTTTCCACGAAGAACAAACCGGCTGTCACGGTTATGTTCAAATTTCAAATCTTCTCTTAGCCAGCTATTGCTTATATGACATTTCAGGCATTCTTCGGTACGAGAGTCCTGATGAAAATTCTTATGACATGTCAGACATGTTTCATGAGCTATACCAATGTAGCGAATTTTTACCATTTTCTTTGCAATTGACGATTCAGGTGGCCGAACTTTATGACATTTTTCACAGGCAAGAATTGCATGTTTTTCGGACAGGTGGAAATTGGCCTGTTGGTGGTTGAATGACGCTTTGTCCAGGGGACGAATGTCCACGTCCGATCCCTGATGTTCCGTGTGGCAGTCGATGCAGGGACCGGTAAGTTTTCCATGATAGCCGGAACTGTTCTGAATTCTTTCGGCAATAATTTCATGGCATTCAATACATTTTTCGGAAGCAGGGCGGCTCTTAAGATTATGACAGTTTAAACACTGCCGTTCTTTGATTGCCTCTGCATGGCTCAAAGTTAATGGGCCCGGCATTAATGACAGCATTCCACGAGATTGTGCCCATTGCTGCCCTTTAAGTATAAATCGGTCAGGTCCAAAAACATATATCCCTGACAGCAGGATAGTTACAACGACTATGCCCAGCAAGATTGCAGGCAATCGATGTAAGTGGACGTGGTGTTTTTCCGGAACAGGTTCATTAAGGCAAAGAGGGTGATGATCACGAATATATTGCAATGGTACAAATCCCGTTATCATACCTGTAATAGACTTGCTGGTCGGGGGATTGACTATAGACAGATACAGGTGAATAACAAACAACATCGATCCAAAAAGAAAACAGATGACATGGATATACCAAGGGAGAAGTGCGCCTGGTACGGAAATCATCCAAATGCCAGATAAACTCATTCCTGTAACCGTGGTCAGAACGACAAGAATATTTAATTTCTGACCGGGATTGAATTTTCCGGAAGGTGGGAGGCTGATCCGGTGGAAAAGAAAATGAAAGGGAGCTTTAATTAGCCAGATTATATCACTCGGTTTCCATTTGAGAGCTTCGGCAATGGTGCCCCAAAGAATCCGGAATGATGGGGTGATTAGACTTTGAAGAAAGGTTTGGATTAGGAAGATTACAAGGACAATTCCCATGATTCTGTGCAGTACGGAAAGTGACCCTGGAGATATCCAGTCAGTTTGAAAGGTGCGCTGCAGCAGAAGAATAACACCTGTTATAAAAAGCGCAATATAAATAATCGCTTGCAATGCATGAAGCACAACTTCGGCGAGCGTGAAGCGGCGATATTTCTGTTGCGTCATGGCAGGGGTATCTCCCGATTGAGAAGTTCCACCTGCTTTTGTTTGGAATGACCATGGCGGAGCAGTTGTATTTTCATTTTAGCCGCCGACTGAGGCAGTTCCAATATCCATTCCTTCGACTGGCCCGAAGGTAAATTTGTTTTTAGCTCCTGAACAAATTCGTAACGGCTGGTTTGCATTTCATTATTATCAGCGTCAATGAATTGAACCAGCATGACTCCGATCTGGACTCCGAAATTCCCCGTCGGGAAAGAATGAGGCAGATGATTGATAAGCACCACGGTAATATTGTTCCCCTCGACATCCGTATGAAGTTCAAATGTCTTAAGATCTTCGGATTGAGGATAAATCATAAAGGTGTGTTTTCGCAGTGTTATTTGCTTTTCCATTGACACAATCAATTTGGAAATGCCGCCCTTTGATTGCGTTACTTTACGAACCACTGTAGGCATGTGACACTGCTGACATGTCTGCCTGGGCTTGACCGATGTTTCCTGCCATTGCTGGTATGTACTTTGATGACATCGGCCGCAAAAAGCAGCTTCCGTAAATCGGTTTTGGGCTACTTCGATTGGATGCGGGTGAATAGCTCCCGTTGGCTGGATTGGGCCGAGCATTTTACCATTTGTCAGGTGGCAGGTCACACAAGTTACTCCATCTTTAAGCAATATTGTGCGAGGAAGCGGAGCTGTCGGTGTAAGCTGCGGTTCAGGAGTGTGACAGGCGACGCAATCGGCCAATGATCCATCCTGTGTGATTGTCGTAAAGTCGGGACTTAGAAACGCTCGGGCATGCGCCGACTTAGACCATTCTTTGTAAATGTCGATATGACAATCCCCGCAGGTTTCGGCGACTGGAAAAGTATTTTCTATCTTTGTCAGATAATCAAAAGATTTGCACCCAATCAGCATAAGAGCGCACAGCAGTATCGCAATCCATACGTTGCTTTTAATGAATAACATCCAATACTTTTCCAAGCTCATCTACTACCTGCTGAATCTGCTGTTCTTCTACAATCAGAGGAGGCATGAGTGTCAGCACATTACGTCCCGGGCCGGTCTTACCCAGCAGAAATCCTGAATCCTTCATATTCTCGAGCACCATATCGGTCAACGCTGGCGCGTCGATTGTTTCACTTGCCTTCAATTCCACACCCACCATCAACCCCTTACCTCTTATATCGGCCACAAAGGGGTGTTTTCCTAAGACGGTTTGCAGGTTTTTCAGGAGCTGCTGTCCCAGCTTCTGTGAGCGATCTACCAATCCATCTCGCCGCAGAACCTTCAGAAATGAAAGTGCCGCTGTTGCAGTGACCGGATTACCGCCAAAAGTCGATGCTCCGGGACGTGTATATTTTTGAGCGATTTTTTCAGTGGTAGAGAAAAAGCCGACGGGCGTTCCTCCCCCTAAAGCCTTTCCTCCCGTTATAATATCCGGTACAACATCCCAGTGACCCATAGAGAACATTTTGCCGGTTCGCCCGAATCCGGTCTGTACTTCATCGGTAATCAAAAGCATTTGGTATTTGTCCAATACCTGACGTAATTTGGGAAAATATTCGGCAGGTGGTACTTGAATCCCACCATTGCCCTGAATCGGCTCGACGAACATAGCCGCCGGTTTGCCGCTGGTCGAGGTGAGTATGGCCTGCTCTACGGCCTGGATGCACTGGAACTGACATTGACCATAAGATTGCCCAAAAGGACATCGATAACAGGTCGGGGCGGGAATAAATGTGATACCTCCGACAGGATTTGGATCCGTTCGCCAGAATGAAAGCCCCGTTAAACTCATACCTAATTTCGTCCGGCCGTGTAAACCATTTTGTAAAGCAAGAAATTCGCTGCGCCCTGTATAAAGGGTCGCCAGCAATGCGGCACCTTCATTAGCTTCCGAACCGCTACAGCAGAAAAACGTTCTGCATAATTTGCCCGGAAGAATTTGAGCCATTTGCTCGGCCAGATTAACTATCGGCTCGGTCAGATAAATCGTGGTGGTATGCTGCAGAGTTTTTACCTGTCTGCAAATAGCGTCCGTAATTTCAGGATGACAATGTCCAAGGGCATTAACGCTTACGCCGGAGTAAAAATCAATGTATTGTCGCCCTTGCGAGTCGTACAGATACATCCCCTCTCCCCGCACAATGTGGGGAGGATTTTTATAAAAATGATATATGCAGGGTATCAGGTACTTCTTTTTCTTTTCAATAATTGTTTTCGGCCCCGGCGTTTTGTTTTCAGGCACGTTCCAGCTCCTCAATATCGATTAAACTTTTCAATGCTCCGTCACTCATTTTTCTACCAGTCGCCTTCTCCAAAGACTCGACGCTCTGTGATATCTCAAAATATTGACCGTTTCGAATTGAATCCAGAGCGTTTCGATAAATAGAAACGATTTGTCCAACCGTCTGTGGGCTATCAAGCTGGGCTTCGATTCGGATACCGGAAACATTAACTTTTGACAGGAGATGCAGCCGGGGCAGAACACAAATGTCGGTTGAGGTGAATAAATGGTTTCTGCACCTGCGGTCGCAAATTAAAGGAAAAGATTGTCCCTGTACATCCTGCATAGCGTATCGATCTTTTCGGCAATGCATGGGACAGATATCCTTTGGCGACGCTCCCGAAGATGAAGCTATAACACAATGTTCCATCAGCATGGCAAGCACGGCACCCTGACCAATTACATCTACGGGCAGGCGGCATTTATCAACAAAATCCAAAAGGTCCTTTGTTGATAGTTCAGTCGAGGCCGTGACTCTGGTAGCTCCGAGTGTGGAGAGTTCATCGACTGAAATGCTGTTAAATATATTCAAAGGAAAGTCTGCGATAATCTCTTTGAATCCGAGGTTCTTAACCATGCTGAGGCTTCCCATGTTGGAAACACCAATTGCAAGATTTCTAATGCTGCGAACTTTTGTGAGCCGGTCTTTCCATTCAATCATATCACGTTCATCAGTGACATGGGGCATCATCAACGCGACTCGTGCGCTCTGCGAAGCGGTGCGGCTGGAAAATTCCTTTATCCAGGTTTCATCCATTTTCCCTGAATGGTGGATATATCCCTGGCTGTTCAGATAGACTGCGTCGGCTCCGTTATCCAGGGCTGCTTCGGCGGCGGATTTTTCCGATACCTGTGCAATTAAATCCGGCAAAGATTCATGGGCCGCAATAAATTCCGTGTTTTGTTCCATAGAGAGAACCGGTTCCGGCGCAGCATAACTGAAAAATCGAGGCTCACGCAGGCCGGAAGGATCGATCCCTGGGAGTCCCGAATTTGTAAAAGCAAGAGCAGTAGTGAATTCCCTAACCCGGCTGTTCTGGAGGTTATCCATTTCGGCAGCATTGGTTGCATAATGAACCGGGTCCTGCCAATATTCATCGAGTGCCCGGCGATATGTTCGGACCATTTCGATTGTAAATTCAGCGGTCCGCATTCGCCCCTCTATCTTAAAAGAGACGATTCTGTTCTGAATCAAGGCCGGAATATGCTGAAAAAGGCACAAGTCCTTTCTGGCCAGCAAATAGCCTTCTGTGGGACCGGCCAACTCGACATTTCCCTTATTGGCGGTCAGCTTCCAGTTCCATCGACAGGGTTTCATACAATGACCGCAGTTGGAGCTTTCAGAAAACATGACTCCACTCATGTAACACAAGGAACTTTGTGTGATACACATATCTCCATGAATGAAATACTCGATTTCCATGCCGGATTGTTCGGCAATTCGACGTATTTCGTATATCGAAATGTCGCGTGAGACAATGATTCGCTTAAAACCCATCATTTTCAGTGTCATAGCCGTTTCAAGATTGTGTACGTTCATCATCGTACTGGCATGCAGCGGTATTTGGACGCAGATTTCTCTTGCTAATGAAGCAACCCCTAAATCCTGTACGATAATTGCATCAGGACCAATTCGCCCTAATGTCTTGAGTATATTTCGGAGCGATGTAAGCTGTGAATCCCTGACCAGGCTATTCAATGTGAAATACAATTTCTTACCTTTCTCGTGTGCGTATAGAATTGCCTGGGCAAGCTCTTCATTGGTCAAATTGTAACTTTGACGATGCTGTCTCATATTCAACTGCTTGCCGCCGACATAAACGGCATCGGCGCCGGCATCGAGCACTGCTTTAGCAGCTTCAAGAGTCCCGGCCGGTGCAAGCAGTTCGGGCTTGGTTTTCATCTGCATCTTCTATCCCTTTCCAGTTCCATTAAGTTTTTCATAGATAAAACTCTCGATTGCAATTGCAAGTTTTTCTTCCTCCCCCCGAAAAAAATGATCGCTGTTTTCCCAGACATCTGTTGTTGCCCGTGTTTTGTATGACAGGTTGAATTTCTCAAGCTGGTCCGTGGTATAAATGAAATCATCTTTTCCGCTTATTATAAGACATGGTTTAGTACATGCGTGAAGAAAATCAAAATCAACCTTTCCAATTGGCGGGGCGATTCCAATTAGAATGGATATCGGCTCGGCCTTAATACCGTATTGAAAACCTGTTGCCACACCAAAAGAGTACCCGACGACTATACAGGGAAGGCTCTGAGTACTTTCCAGAAGTTCTTTGCCTGCGGATTGAACATCTATCAGTGCATCGCGATAATTCATATTGTCTTCAACCTCCTGCCAGTAATCGAAAACACTTGTTCCTGAAGGTAAGTCGATCCGGCTTTTTCCTACGCCCCGATAATCGAAACGAAGAGTAACGGAATCTTTGGCAAAGTAGTCCGCAAGATACTGAATAACATTATTTTCCATATCCCCGGCAAAATGCGGGTGCGGCGAGCAAAGAAGGATGGACCTTTCGGGTTCCCGGTCACTCGGATAAGTTAGAATTCCCGACAGCCTCAATGGGCCGCTCGAAAAGCTGATTTGTTCTGTAATTGTAGTTGTCTGCATCAATAAAGTCCCAGTGAAACTTTTTCTACTACGTTGACAACCGGCTTTGGGTCTCGGATGCCGTCCAGAATAAAACCATTTCCTTTGCTGTGCTGTGGTGGAGGAATTCGAATGGCTGTATCTCTTTCAACCATGTTAAGAATCAATTGAAATTCATCAAGACGATGCATTACAATCCGGCCTCGCTGTCCATACTCGGCGGTTTTTACGAGGTTCACTTCAAATGCATCTTCCGGCTCCTGGAAGACCTGGGTGACTAATCGATTTCCAAAAGGGAAATATTCAAACCCTGTCCGGCTATCATAATGCAATTGCGGCATCATCCCAAAAAGAGTATTTCCATACCCGGACAAGATAACTGCCTTTGGAAACGAGTCGGTGATTGTACGCATGAATTCATGGCTTGCAGCCATACCTCCCAGATGAATTCCCAGAATTTTCTGTCTTTGTTCATGGGTAAGTTTTTCCGAGAGATTTTCCAACACGGCTGGAGTAGAAAATATTACCACGATATTCTGGACCTCAAGAATATCCAGTGCCTGCCGCTCAATGTGGCGCAGATATCTTTTGGCGGCAAAACTGCCCGGCAAAAGGGCTTTGGCCCATCGTGGATCAAAGTCAACCCGGAATATATCTCCTGAGCCCATGGCTTGGGCACAAGCCTGCGCGGCATGGCCAATGATATGCGGACCGGTTGGACCGATGAAAAGCCAATGACCACCTACCGGGAAATTACATCTTTCGGCTGCTTTGATAAAAGGCTTAACAAAAGCCGAGTGAAATTCATCATGTCGATGTACGGCTGATTTCGGCCGTCCAAGGGTACCGGCCGTTTCAGCTATAATATACTCAGTGCAATTTGAAAATCGTCGAGGAATGAAATCTTCAATTGGTCTATATGCCAGAGCATTTTCATCCATCGCACCCAGACGATATAGATCTTCAATAGTACGAATCTCTTTTCGGATATTCAGGCCGAGTTGCTTCTGTTTTTCAAGCCAATATGGGCTTCCTGTTTTATGATCAAAATGAATATCTAAAATGAGCTGCAGACGCTGGTTTATCAAATCATTCATTAGCGGAATCCTCCATAGGATGTGGTTTCCATAAATTCAGAATTGCCGCACAGGCCGGCAGGATAAATACATCACCAAGCCATGCAGTGATCATCGTTATAGCAGCCAGCAGACCAAAGTATCGGACCGGCTTAAATTGCGACATATACAAAATTAAAAAACCAGATGTTGCCACAACCGAGGTTAAAGTGACTGCAGGGCCAATCTCTTCAAAAGTTGTGCGAATTGCTGGAATGATTTGTTCTCCACTTAATCGATGTATTCGAAAATGTGAGAGAAAATGAATTGTATCGTCTGCGGCGATACCGATGGCCACGCTGGCGATCATCACCGTCGCAGCGTCTATGGGAATGTCAGCAAGGAGCATAATACTGAATAATGCAAAGATAGGCAGAATATTGGGTAAAATCGCGGCTGCTAATGCTCGAAGGGATTTCATAAAGAGCCCGATAAGCAGAAGCACAACTGCCAGTGCCAGGCTGAAACTTTTTATCTGCGTGTTGATTAGCGACTGCTGGGCGGCATTGAGCAATGGGACCACCCCCGTAACTGTATATTCAGTTTGATCATCGAGGTTTTGAGCCAACAGTATATGAATACGTTCTATGAGTTCATAAAACTGATTGCTTGACATTGCCCGTATAAAAACCGACATACGTAAATTAGTCTGTTGTTGCTTTCTGATTTGATAATGGCCCATCAGGGTATTGAGTGGGTTTTTTCTTGTTTGGCTGGGGCTTAAAAAGGCAGGACGATGAATGCTTTTTATAAAAGCAGCGATCGAGCCGGCGTGAATTATCTTGGCGACCTGAGATTCACCATAAAGCTGCTCAGATATTTGTTCCATATTTTTGAACATTTGTCTGACGTTCTGTGTCGGCGTGACAAACTCGATTTCGACCGTGTACAAACCAGTCAAATTTTCCCCAATGAATTTGTAATCACGACTGATGTTGGATGTCTCAGGGAAAAATTTTAACACGTTGGATTCTACATGAGCCCTTGTTGCCCAGCTTATGCACAATATGAGCAATATGCCTGATATTCCCAGGACAATCTTTTTCTTATCGACCATCCAGACTGATATCCAACTGGTCCAGTGCTTTGAGGATGAACTGACGTTTGCAATGCGAGACGGTAATAATAAAAGTAAACCAGGGACAACCAGAAGATTTACCGGTAAAGACAAAGCAATTCCTATTGCGGCAAAAATTCCAAAGTCAATGACCGGTCTCATGTCGGAGATCATCAAAGAGCCAAATCCCACCGCAGTTGTTAAATTTGATAAACAAATAGGCAGACTAACTTCTTTCAGAGTTTTACGCATAGCGGCAGCCCGGTCTTGTTTCGAAGCGCAAATCAGCAGGAAACGCAAAGCGATATGGATTCCTCCCGAAAGCGACAGGACAAAAAGCAGTGAAGGCAGAATGACAGTAACCATATTCAGGGTTTTACCAAATGCAACCAACAGGCCTAATGTCCAGAGTGTGGTAACGGCAACAGAGCAAATGACTGCAATGACACCAGACAGGTTTCGAAGTACTACAGCTAAAATCAACACGGAAACCAACAAGGCAATTGGCAGGAACGTACGAGAGGCTTGTTGTGAGCCGCGATCCAAAGCCACATTCATTAAGGGCGTGCCGGCCAGATGAACATTTTCCATCGTAGGTGAATTGTCTCGAACGACAGATTCGATTTCCTCCACTGTTTTTCTTCTCAAGGCGGGAGTGTCAATTTTTTTGAGCCAGACAATGATTCCGAATGTATTGTGATTCTTTGAAAAAAAGAGGTTATTTGGAAATTCACTTTGCTCCAGAAAGACTTTCCAGTTGGGCACAAGCCTGGACAATACATCCGCTAAGTCGCAAGGGGCCATTACTGTTTCAACGTTTTCAATCTGCCTGAGTTCCTTGCACAAAGACCGCTGCAGAGTAAGAGCTTCTTCGCCGAGAGGATCATCAGTTTCGCGGGCTATAACGACGAACTCTTCATTACCGAACCGGCTAAGAAAATCACGATACTGTGAATATTCTTTGCTGTGCCGTCCTATCCATACCTCGATAGAATTATCTATCCGGGCCTTTGGAAGCCAGAGAGCTGGCAGCATTACCGATAAAATAGCAACGATGGCCAGCCATCTTCCGTGCCGGGTCAAAATATCGGAGAGCTTATCCATCATATTCTCCGGTCTGGTAAGGATACTTTCGGAAAAAGGCCGCCAGAACGGTAGCTAACGTCAGTCCCTTTTCAATATTACCTTTGATATCCACTTTCTTTCGAAAGAAGGCCTGCTGCGGGGCAAGTTTTCCCGTTATAATTCGTTCGAACGTATCACCGTCAACAAGAAATGTGCATTGGCATACTGTACCGTTTAGTGATATTTTTTTGAGCCGCCCATGGTCGATTTGAAGTGACCAGCTTTTCAGGGGCACTTCAGAGACACATATCCTGCAGCTTGCCGATAGTTTCTTAAGGTCCGGTAAGAGCTGCTTGTGCATTTTGCTTACTAAGAACCGATTGAAATAATCTTCAACGATATATTCATATCGGCCGTTTGATTCCGCTGCGGATTTTGTTTGTTTTTTGCCCCAGTTTACCTCACGGGCATAAGCGATTAATCGCTGAAAATACTTCAGGTCCATCGCTGGAACATCCGACTCGTTTTTGCCAAGCGCCTTTTCTGTGAAAGTGCGGTCGAATACGGGTTCATGGCGCAAATAGGGTAAATAGAATGATGATGCCTTTTGATACATTAGTTCGTATCGGCTTTTCTTTTTACGAGTAAAATCCTCTTCCTCGACAAATCTTGCCTGGGGAATGTTGAATAGCTTAATAAATATTTCCCTCAGACGAGCAAGAGAAATAGGCTCTGGATTGGTAATATGATATACCCCGGGCCGCCTGGATTGAATGATTTTCCAGATCATTTCTGCAGCGATATCGACGGGTATTAAATTCTTGGTGGCTTGCGGATTGGCCACAGCGCGAAATTCGTCATTCCGTATCAGGTCGGCCACATTATCAAAAAAACGCAGCAGGTTATATAAGCCGTCAAAATTCACTATCCTGCCTGTTTTCGAATCTCCTACCAAAATAGAAGGCCGAAAAACCATCACGGGTAGTCCGGTTGTCTTTGACCAGTTTTGTAAGTGCTCTTCCGCCTGGTATTTGGATGTTTCATAACTGTTATGGTATTCCTGGCCCATGTTCAGTTCATCTTCTCGGACTGTCCCCTGTCGTTTACCGGCGATATATGCCGTACTGATGTGACAAATCGGGACATAAAGTGACTCAGCCAGACGTAGAACATTAGCCGTTCCAACTACATTTACTTGATGATTTCTTGTGGCTGAGTTATCCGTAAAATCGAGTAATGCCGCACAATGAATAATGAATGACACACCTGAAAGATATTTACTCGATATTCCCAGATTCTCCTCACATACATCACCCAATATGACTTCAAGATTTTGGTCACTATATGAAGCTCCGATAATATCCAGTATTTGTTTTGTTCGAGCTAAAGCATTTACCCGGTTCTGCCCCCTCACTACAGCCCTGATGCGATGGCCGCTTCTGAGGATTCGGCCGGCTAACACACTGCCGAGTGATCCGGTTATCCCGGTCATCAAAATTGAATCGGTTTGATTCATTCGATTCCTGCTGGAATAAATTTGTTCTTTTCATCATAAGTACCCAATAAATTGTATTGGGTGTTCCGAAGAGCGGGCCTCAGGCCGGTCCGTTGAATGCATGAAAGCATTTTTTCAATGGACATTCCAAACGATACTCCGGTCGCCTTGACAACGCTTTCCTCCATTAGGACACCGCCGAAATCATCGGCTCCGAAATTCAAAGCCAGCTCCACCATATCGGGACCTTCTGTGACCCAGCCGGCCTGAATGTGGTCGATATTGTCCAGCACAAGCCGGGACAGAGCGACAATTCGAAGGTAGTCAACACCGGAAGCTAATGGATAAGACAGCTTCGTGTTGTTAGGCTGAAAACTCCAGGGAATAAAAGCTCGAAATCCACCCGTCTTATCCTGTATGTCCCGAATCCGTATCATATGCTCGATTCGCTGGGCAGTAGTTTCGCCCAGACCATAAACCATAGTTGCGGTCGTGCTCATTCCTATACGATGAGCAGCTTTCATAACATCGAACCATTGCCCTGTCGTCAATTTTCCGGGGCTTACCTTTTGGCGAACCTTGTCAACCAGAATTTCCGCTCCTCCGCCAGGTAGTGAATCCAGGCCTGCTTTACGCAGCCTCTCTAAGGCTTGTTGAGCCGTCATGTGGTTTCTTTCAGCGAGCCAAAATACTTCCGCTGGCGAAAGCGAATGCAGCCAGATATCCGGCACATTATTTTTGATGCTCCGCAGCATCTTTTCATAGAATTCAATATCTAATGCTGGATTGAGTCCTCCCTGAAGCATGATTTGTGTAGCTCCGAGCTTAGCGGCTTCGATGACGCGGCGAACGATTTCATCAATAGACATGACGAAACTGTTTTCCCCGCCTGGCAGGGTATGATAGGCGCAAAATTTGCATCCAACAGTACATACATTTGTAAAGCTGATATTCCTGTCGATGATAAAAGTGCATCGCTTTTGTGGTATCTTTTGATGCCTGCGCTGATTCGCCACTCGCCCAATTTCCTGAAAGGGAACGTTATCATGCAGGTAAGCTGCTTCTTCAAAATTCAGTCGTTCTCCGGCTTCGGCCTTGCCCAGCGTGTTCTTAAATCTCCATAACGATGAGCTTATATACGGGCTCTCTATCTTATTTGTCTCAGAGGGACGCCCATAAATACTGTTGCACAAAATCGGCTGCAGCTTGAGTTCACGAACGAAATTTTCCATCTCCTTTGGGCTGGTGAATTTCGATTTGTCCCCGGCCCCTGCGGAACTGGCGATTTGTTCATTAATGCTCGTGCCTCCAACATCATCTGCCCCGGAAAACAGCATTGTTTGCAGAAGTTTGCGATCCATATAATTCGCCAGTACACGGATATGCGGAAAATTATCCAGGACGATTCGTGCCAAAGCAACAATACGTGTGATTATGTGCCCTCCCGGTGCCGCGGGAATGTCAAGTTTTGTACCGGATGGATAGAACGGCAGTGGGCAAAAGGCCAGGAATCCTCTCGTCTGGTCCTGCAGTTCGCGCAAACGGATCAGGTGGTCAATAATATGTTCGGGCTTTTCAATGTGACCGAAGAGGATGGTGGCATTAGTATGAATTCCGAGTTGATGAGCTTCCCGGTGAACAGCAAGCCACTGATCGGCTGAAATCTTGTTCGGGCATATTTCCCTGCGAACCGACTCATTGAATATTTCAGCTCCGCCACCCGGTATGGCATCAAGACCGGCTGCTTTAAGCTCAGTTAAAACTTCCCCTACAGACATCTTTTCAAGGCCGGCGAGCCAGTGAATCTCGACAGCCGTAAGTCCCTGAATAACAACTGAAGGTAAAATATCTTTGGCTTTTTGAAACAGTTGCAAAAAATAATCCAGCCTCAATTCTTCAGTCAGGCCTCCTACAACGTGCAGGTCCGTCAGGCCCCAACCGACGGCCTCAAGGAGACGCTCGGTGGCTTGTTTCAGAGTTAAGAAATAACCTTCCCGTGAATTATTATCTTTCCAGAAAGCGCAGAGTTTGCATTGATTGGTACATATATTCGTCGGATTGATATTAAGGCTATGAACGAAATGAACCTTTCTGCCGTGCCTGTACCTGCGGATCTGATCAGCCCTAAACATCAGTTCGGCCGTATCGGCGTAAAGGAGATATTCCAGGGCACGGTCAAATGAAACTCTTTCGAAACTAACGTCCGCTGTCGTTGTGCAGTCATCATAAGTTTTCATCGTTCTCCTTTCCGGGGTGGCGCATACTTAATACGGGAACATTTGAATCATCACCACTAATTTGAGCCGTTAACTCCTGAAATATTTTTATGCTCTCAACTTCCCGAGGGCCAATATCATAATATAAACAATCAGTCAGGTAATGCTGGATGTAAGCCGGATCAAGACTCAAACGTTCGGCATGATGCCTGGACAAGATGGAAATATTATTGCAGCCTTTTTCTTTGGTTTTGTACAGGATAGAGCTGATATTGTTTCGGCCGAGGAAGTCTGCTTTATAAGCCCATACTGCAAATACAAATGGCAGGTTTGTTTGACGGTTCCACATATCAGATAAATCATAGGTGTACTCGGTTTGATCCTTACTCAGAGCCTTGTCTCCAATCATGATGGTTGCATCCGCCTCTGGATCATCGCCAGTGAAGCGAATATTATGGTTTGCTCCAAAATGCTGGAAAAGTAAGACTTGGATTAGTGCGTTGGATGTTCTGGATTCGGGAAACAGCCTGATAGACCTAACCTCATCCAGGGGTTTTTGTGACCGTAGCAATACACTTTCTACCGGCCCATCAGCACAAATACCTAATCCGGGAACCATCCTCAAATCCTCATTCGCGAGAAAATCTACAATAGGTACAAGCGCTGCGTCAACACGGTCGGATTTCAATTCGCCGGACATCTCCAGCGGGTATTTTTCCACAAGATTGGTTGATGGGCAAAAATCGGATATATAATATACGAGCGGAGCAGCGTTACAATACGGCAAAACCGCAAATCGATACATCAGCACCTCCATTTGCGTGATAATTGTGATATTCGGATAACATCCTTGTAAATACGGCTCAAATTATTATTAGTTCGTTGAATACTCTTTGTATAAACGCTTGATTCTATAACCATTGAATTCAAATCGCAAGGATATAAATGAAAAGTAACTTTACTATTTAATCAAAGATTGGGTGAATTTTTGTCCTTTTCTTAAACTTAAAATCTCAAATACTACAATAGTTATTGTTTTCTTATAAACACTTACAATGTGTGGATTTAGAGGATAAAAGTAATAGAACTTCAGCAGATGTCACCGATAAAAAGAGAATACGCCTGGAGGGATTCGGACCCCCAACCTTCGGTTCCGTAGACCGACGCTCTATCCAATTGAGCTACAGGCGCTTAATTCATTATGACCACTACTGATACTAATTGTGTAATCCATATCTTTTTAACTTACTACTTCGATATTTGTAAATTATAAGCAAGATTTTGAGTTTATCAAGGATAAAAAGGGCAAATAGCTTCAAACAAACGTATAGATCTGTTATTCAAGGAATGAAAAGGTTCAATGATCGCTCGAATATAATTGTCTCGATTTGTGGATATATCAGTTGGGGTATAATCTTGATATAGATGGGTCGTCAGACTCAAAAGATTGTTGTCGAGCGATTCTCGGCAACCAGGTCTTACAAGTTTTTCTGAAATCTATCGAGATCGCATGTCACAAGCGGGCCAGCAAAAGGGTCGAAGTATAAACAATCGACTCAGATTACTATTTTACATGATTTCGTCCAATCTTCTTATTGAAGCTTTTGAGCTTATGTGCTGTCATGGTTTTCCAACCTACTTTTGGCATCTCTTAGTTGGTTCATAATATTGTCGATTATTTCCGGAGTATAGTTTTTTCCCTCGTAAGCCATTTCCTTGTATAACTCTCCGCTTAACCACTTTCTACCGAAATGAATCATATCCTTTATTTTCAGCATTTCGATGTGCATATTTCCTGATACTCCAGAAGCGCCATGCTCGTGGATACCTTTAGCGCCGGCTATCCTCCATATCTGCCAACCTCTTGATCTGGCGGTAAAACAATAGTCGCTGTCACTGCCTATGAAGACGAAATTCTCATCCATTAAGCCGATTTCCCGAACCATTTCTTTTCTTAGTATCATACAAGCCCCGTTGCACCAGAAAATTTGCTTATCTTCAGTAAACTCTGATAGCTGGCCATGTTGGTGTTTGCCTAAAGGAAAGGCTTCATAACTCCCACCACAAATCACATAGTTGGGATTCTCAACATGCAATTGTAATGGAGCACCGATACCGCATTCAGGATGTGAATTCATAAATTCTTTCATTATTTCCACAGCAGATGGTTCCAGGTACATATCTTGATTTAATACAAGAATATATTCGCAGGGTTGGCTTAAATACTTTTTTATGCCTTCGTTTACTGCGGCGGTGAAGTAGATATTATCATTGCTGTTGTCTCGAATAAATATTTCCACACCTTTAATTGTTTGCTTATTTAAATGAGTTAAGCATCTATCAAGCTGATTTTTATTTTTGTAATATGGGATT
>JAVVFI010000075.1:0-16575 GCA_032250555.1 Sedimentisphaerales bacterium | reverse complement strand
GAACAGGTACATGACCTCAACAGCAGCAGGGGGCAACTGCAGCAATTGATAAACCGGCTTAATACGAAGAGCAGAGAGAAATTTCAGCAGACCTTTGAGGAGATACGGGGACATTTCCAGGAGATTTTCCGCAAGCTGTTCGGCGGGGGCAAGGCGGACATAATGCTTGAGGACGCGGATGATATTCTCGAAGCGGGGATAGAGGTTATAGCCCGCCCGCCCGGCAAGGAGACCAGGAGTATATCGCTGCTTAGCGGCGGAGAAAAATCGATGACGGCGCTTGCGCTTCTGTTTTCAGTTTTCAAGACGAAGCCGTCGCCGTTCTGCTTCCTCGATGAGGTTGATGCGGCCCTGGACGAGGCAAACAACGAGCGTTTCAATATGCTGCTTCGGGAGTTTCAGAAGGAGTCACAGTTCATAGTAATCACGCACGCCAAGCGCACGATGAGCATTGCGAATGTGCTGTTCGGGATAACGATGCAGATACGGGGGGTAAGCAAGAAGATAAGCGTCAAATTCGGCGAGTTTGAAGAGGAGACCGCGGCGGTAGCGTAAGCGTTACCAGTGAGTCGGAAATTGCAACCAATGTGGATTCCTGCTTTCCCAGGAATGACAGTTCTTGATTGTTTCTCGGCTGCGCTGAGTTTCGGTTAAAATGTTGACGAGATAAATTTAAAAATGCTGGGGAGAAGATCGCTTAAATATTGAAGCTGCAGCGGCGGGGGTATATAATTAATGGTATGACAGCAAAATCAAAGAACAGAATACCTAAGAGTAAATATCCTGAAACGGCAGAAATTCGAGCGGCAGTTGACTTTGGGATAGATGTTTCGATGCTGGTTGACAATATCCGCAGAAGCTACAGTGAGCGTATTATAAGACATCAAATCGCGCTGAATACAGTAAAAAAGCTTAAGGGAGCGAGGAGACTGTGAGCAGCGATTTTTTCAATTTACTTGAACGGCTTGTTAACGCTGGCATGGATTTTGTGATTGTAGGCGGTTTTGCAGGAGTTGTGCATGGGTGTACTTATGTGACTCAGGATATTGATATATGCTGCGATTTTAAGCCTGCTACTTTGCTTACACTTCAAAAAGCCATCTCGAATTTACACCCCGTTCATCGGATGACGCCTGGTCGGAAGAAGCTTAAATTGACGGAGCAGACGTGCGTTCAATTTAAGAATTTGTATCTCGATACGGACATCGGTCAGTTGGATTGCTTAAGTTTCATCGATGGCCTCGGAGGCTACGGTGAAGTTAAAAAGGAAAGCGATTTTATTGAAGTTGAAAAGTTTAAGATGCGTGTGCTGAGTGTGGATGCTTTGATAAAAGCAAAAAAGTCGATGAACCGTCTCCGTGACAAGGAGACTGTCTTACAACTTGAAGCAATAAAAAAGCTAAGAAAACCTAAACTAGACATTCTGTAGGAAAGAGTATGCTTTTGAGCTAATGCAGTTAAATAATATGCTGTGTTTTCTCGACTAAATTAGAGATATACACCTGAATCCCGCAATCTCTTGTCGAGCCTTACTGTATTGATTTCCAATATTTACCAAGTTGGCCGCGATTATCGAATGATGAATCCGGCTCCGGCTCCTTGCTTATGTTCTTCAACTCTTCAAAACCTTCAAAGCGGTCAATGTACCAATCGGTTATGGAGTAGTAGTAAGGAAGCATCCATTTTAGTTCGGTGTCAAGCTCGCCCTTTTGGACAAGGTTATTGACCATTCCTAATACTTCAAATGTAAGATCATCACCAAGGCTGGGTATTCCGCTCAATTCATTTGGCTCCGAGCAAGAATACCAATACAGAAATAATGCACGTTTTAAAGCTTCCAAGTTGCCCTGTCTGGCAAGAATCACATATTGTTCAAAGATATTCTTCCATGCATCATAGATTCCCATTTGCTCACATGCCACATGTAAATCTTTCATACGATCGTACGGGTGCTTGGCCATCCATTCATATTCCAGAGCAGTAATTTCTTCCAAAGTCATTTGGATACTCCTGATACTACGGTTTCAGTGTAATGCACTTAAAGAGAAGTTCCAGTTTTTATAAGTTCTTAAAAGACTAATTCTTTGCTGTCGAAGATTGGGCCGTCTTTGCAGCACATTTTGTAAATGGTTTCATTCGAGCCTGATACCCGGCATTCGACGGCGCAGCTTTGGCACAGCCCTATACCGCATGCCATTCTTCGTTCGAGACTGAGCTGGCAGTCGATATTTTTTTCCATGGAGAGTTCGGCCATATTTTTTAGCATGGATTCCGGTCCACAGCTATAAATGATGATATCTTTAGGGGGCAGGGATGATTTGCTGAGCCATTCGGCAAGGCAGTTTGTGACGAAGCCGTGATAGCCGGCGGAGCCGTCATCAGTTGCAACATGTGATTCTACGCCGAATTTAGCGAACTCCGGCAGTGAAAAACCTAATTGCTGTGAAATTTCATCGAGGCAGCTTTCGAAGGGCAGCTCTTTTGCTGTTTTTGCGCCGGCGAATGCAATGATATCGAGCCCAGGTGGGTGAGAACTGCTGGTGAGGTGTTTTGCGAGGTGCAGTAATGGCGGGACACCCATTCCACCAACTACGAGAAGGGCCATTTTTTTTCCGTCCGGTACAGAGAAGCCATTTCCCAAAGGACCGATTACGCTTAGAGAGTCGCCGGGGGAGATGGTTGTCATTCTCAGCGTGGCCGGGCCGACTACGCAGTAAAGAAGCTCGGCGATGGTTTTGTTTTTTTCGGCGGTTACGTTAGTGAAACTGAAAGGCCTGCGAAGCAGTATTTTGCGTTTGGCGGCGTCGCGTAAGTCTTCCGGTATGGATTCATCAGGCGGCAGGGCCGTGTGAGAAAGGTCTAATTCAGCGAACTGTCCCGGATTGAAATCGGCAAAAGCTTTTGCGCCGTCGGCAATCAATTCGAGTTTGAGCTTGTAGAAACGGGGCCCAAACTGTTTGTTGGAAGAGGCGGTAGTCTGGAACGTACCTTTAACTGACGAGGAGCTTTGTTCTGACATAATCAGCCTTGTTCCAGTTATAATAGACCTTCATAAATTTTGACACCGTCCACTACTTTGCATATATGGACGGCATATTTACCGGCGAACTCTGGTCGGCTGCGCGGATAGGCATTATCAACGGCCTTCCTTACGTCTTCTATGCATTCGGCCCTAACCAATGCGCCCGATGCGCCCTTGTCGCCACCCCCTAACATACGTTCTCCCAGTACGCCCGGTTCGGTTCGGACGATATCACACATTGTTTCCAGTTCCGGGCCTGATATTTTGTAATCGTCCCTCAGGCCGATGCCATCTGTTCTGAATATGTTTCCGACGGTTTCAATGTCGCCGCTTTTCCAGGCTTCGAGCATTTGATAGAAACGATTTTGAGCATTGAAAATATATTTTAAGCGGTCACACAGGTCGGGGTGATTTACGCCGAATTCGCCCATAATCTTTTTGTAAACTGTTTCGTCTTTGATGTCCGCAAGGGACGAGATATCGTAACCGGCTTTCTGGAGAATTGAGACGAGCTTTTCGCATTCGGCTCGGCGGACGGCATAAGTTGATTTTTCCAGGCCCGGTCGGTCGGTTCCGGTATCGAGTACGACGATACGGAAATCAGTTGCGCCGGAGCCAATTGGAACGTACTCTATTGAGCGGTCTTTTGGATTGTAGTATGTCCCCATTCCCTCGCGGGCGAAAAGTATCATTGTCTGGTCGAGCTGGCCGCAGGGAGAGCCGATATAATCGTTTTCTACCGCCTGAGCCAGATCGACGATTTTGATTTTCTCCTCGACCTCGATGTTGTTGGCGTCGAAAAGCGAGAGGATAAGATTTAAACTCAGGGATGCCGAGCGGCTCATTCCACCGCCGGGAATGTTCCCGTAAAGGACGCCGTCGATGCCCTGTGAGAGTTCGTAGCCTTCGCGTCTTAAGATATGCTCGACACCGTAGGCGAAGCGTCCCCACGTCTGAGCTATATCTTGTGATTTGGGTTCAGGAACATTTCCAAGCTCGAATTCAATGACTCCATCGTCGGGGAAATTGGCACTAAAGAGCCTGATTTTCTTAGTGCTGTTAGGCTTGTAGGCCAGCCAGATAAACCTGTCGGTTCCAACGCCGAAAAGTTCGGTGCCGTTGTAATCTCCATGTTCTACACCGAGACAGAAGCGGGATGATGTTCTTCTTATCCTGCCGCCCTTGATATCGATAGCGTTATCTATCGCAGACTTTAGAATTTTACCTAAAGCGTCTTGTCCATCTTTTGTTAGTTCCATTCCACAACTTTCAAAAAGCCACCACTGTTATTTAGCAAGACCAATCGGGCTGAACAAGAAGTACAGAACCAGTGTTATGACCACAACGAAAATGCCTGCTATCTTGGCCCCGCTGGAAGAGCGGAGATCCAGCGTCGAATGCTGCTTGAACTCGACAGGCTCGGCCAGAGGCTTGAGCAGTGTGATGATTGTCATCACAACCAGGCACAATCCGAAACAAATGGCCATTCGATTTAGAAACTGTATATCCGGGCCGACTTTATAGCGACCCATAAGATACATGCCTCCATAAGAGACGATGTTAGTAAGCAATCCTACTACACCTGCAATCGGCGGTGCAGTGCGGCAAATCAGTCCGAAGACAAACACAGCGAGAATACCGGGTGATATAAGGCCCTGGCTTTCCTGAATGATAGTGAAGATACTGTTGCTGATTTTGGGATTGCCCAATTGCGGGGCCAGCATGATAGCGATGAAAGAAAAGACCACGACGCATACTCGTCCAAGCGTGACCACGGCTTTTTGTCCGGCCTGAGGGCTGATATATTTTTTGAAAATATCCATCGTAAAAATGGTTGATGCTGCGTTTAGCATGGCCGCGAGTGAACTAACAATAGCCCCTAATAACGCTGCAAGAACGAAACCCACTAAACCGGTCTTCTGAGGCAGGACACTGCTGAGCAGTTGTCCGAGGGCGGTGTCGTATTTATATGCGATAAACTTCTCACTTGTGACGTTAACGTTTGCCTGTGCGGCGGCTTCCGTTACGGAGGCGTTGTATATTTCCAGTTCTGCGGCCAGGCCGGGGAATGCCGACTTCCATGACTTGTCGTCCGATTCAAATACAGTGTACTGAGAGACCTCCAACTCATCGAGCTTGCTTTGGGTTAGAGGAAGGACAAAGGGATTCTTCGATTTAATGGCCTTGAGAGCGGCATCATCCGGAAATACGGCAATCATGAACCTGCCAAGCGGCCAGTTGGCAATAGCATCATCGTTTGGCGCCTGTACTATCTCGACCAATTGCGTATTCCGATTGGCCATCATGTACTTTGCGATTACCGGGGCATTGTCGGTGACCGATTGATCCTGCATATCCTTCGCGTAAAGATTGAAGGCTATGATGCCCGGAATTACGACAACAAACGGAATCAGCAGCTTCATGAATGCCGAGAACACGATACCCTTTTGTCCTTCTGCCAATGACTCCGAAGCCAGCGTTCTTTGCGTGATGTACTGGTTAAGTCCCCAGTAGTAGAAATTCGGAATCCACAGGCCGAGAAGAAGTGCCGTGCACGGCAGGACCTTATCATCCTTGGGCAGGAACATATTCATTCGTACCTTGTTGAGCTGCCAGAAGCGGTCGATAGAACCGGTGTCCTGGGCAAAGGTCTTGAGACCAACTGCGCCTGTCTTTACATTTTCCACGAAGGCAAGCTCGTCCGTAGTAGAGCCAAGCTTTTTGAACGCGTATATCATCACAACCGCACTGCCGATGATCAGGGCGCTTCCCTGGATCAAGTCTGCCCACGCACATGCTTTGAGGCCCCCGGCGGTTACATAAATCATCGCAATCAAGCCGATGACCAGAGCGGCCGTGGCAATCGATACGTCGTAGCCCATCTTGCCCGCCATCGTGTTAACAGTCAGTGCACCGGAATAAGTAACCGAGCCTAACAGGAGCATATAAATAAAGATAGTTGCTACGGCCATGATGGTGCGAGCGGTGCCGTTATAGCGGTATTCCAGAAATTCGGGCATGGTAAAGATTCCAGCCCTCAGAAAATACGGCAGAAAAAAGAAACCCACTACAACAAGTGTTACGGCGGCCATCCATTCATAACTTGCTATGGCGAGGCCGACGTGACTTGCAGCATTCCCGCTCATACCGACCAACTGCTCTGATGAGATGTTGGCGGCAATCAGTGAGAATCCAATCAGCCACCATTTAAGGCCGCGACCTGCCAGGAAGTAGTCTTCGCTGGTTTTCTCGTGTCGGCTTTTCCAGAGTCCGATTGTGATAACAGCGGCGATGAATCCCACAAACACAGTGATATCAAGGAGATTAAGCTGCATAATAAATCCTTTCCTCTTAATTTATCCTCTAACTCATTCCATTGCCTTATTAGTATAAAATTGATGGTCATTATAATAGCTTTGACCGAGAGAGCAATAAAATAAAATAGCGTATTGTCAGGTGTTATTTGTTTCTATGCATTATCAGGGAATTTTTCAATCTGGAAGATAAAGGTGTTTCCGTTTTCTTCCGGCCGAACCCATATATCACCGCCATGCTGTGTGATAATCTCTTTGGTTAGAAACAGGCCAAGGCCGGTCCCTTTTATTTTCTTGCCTTGAGAGACTTCCAGCCTTGAGAACTTTTTGAAAAGTTTGTCTTTTTCCTCCTCTTTTATCGGCCTGGAGTCATTATAGACTTCGATTTGGACTTTTTCTGCGAGGTTCTCAGAGCTGATTATTATCTTTCCTTTTTCCAATCCGTATTTGACAGCATTGCCGAGGAGGTTATTTGCAACGATATGGAGTAAATCAAGGTCGCCGTTGACCTTGACTTCAGCGGCGATGTTGTTCGTGACTTCCATCTGTTTGCTCGTGATCTCGGCACTAAAGGTTTCAAGACACGGATCAAAGACGTCTTCTCTCAAGCGAACCAGCTTCTTATTAACTTCCAGTTCGCCCTTTTCTATTCTGCTCAAGTCGAGGAACTTTCTGACGGTATCTTTAAAATAATGTAAACTTTTTGTTACCGACTCAAGAGAATTTTTTTGTTTTTCATTTATCTGGCCAAAGAGCCCGTCCCGTACTGCGGCGGCGTTCAGAAGGGTTGTAGCTACTATCCCCTTAAGCTCGTGGGAGACAAATCCCACCAGATCGAGATAAGTCTTATTCAGTATGGCCAGTTTCTCATTTGTATTTTTTAGAGACTCTTCTCTTTCGCGAAGCTGGGCCGACATTTTATTGAAAGAGTCGGCAAGCTCATCGAATTCTACGGTTCCGGTTTCTTTGTCCACTTCATATCCGAGACTTCCGGCGGAAAGTGTCCTTGTTGCTTTTAGCATACGCTCAACGGGGCGTGTAATTGTTCTTGTTAGAACTATTCCAAGTGAAACCGCCAGGGCAGTAGCGAGGCATACTATCATGAGAAAAAGAAGCAATGTATTTTTCGCCATATTGGTAAAAGGCCGCTCGAGGATTCCGACATAAAGCATTCCAACTATCCGGTCATCAATATCTTTGATAGGTTCATACGCAGTTTTGTACCAGTCGTTTACGACAAATGCCCTTGCGATCCAGGGCAGTCCTTTTACCAAAACCTGTTCGTAAACTTCTTCTGAGACCCGGGTTCCTACTGCCCTGATATTGCCTTTTGCTTTTACATTAGTTGAGATACGAAGGTCATCCTGGAAAATTGTTACTGTTCCAATGTCCTTTCCTTTGTATGTTTCTCCCTTATAGACAATCTCTTTGACCTTATCCACAATCTTATAGTTTCTATTCAGTAAATTTCCACCATAAAGGACACCGGACAGTTTTCCATCGTATCCGAAAACAGGTGCAGCGGCTTTGATCATCATTCCTGAAGTTTCCCGGGTTTCTGCTCTTAGTCTCGCTTTTGGAGTTGATATGAAATTTATATTTGCCTGCTCGGCGAGGTCTTCACCTTCTTTTATGAGTTCCTGCATGGGGACTATAACAGTTCCGGCAAAAACTTTATTGCTTGAGAGCACCCTGCTGATAAGAGTGTCTGAAGTCTGAATGTCGCCTGTCACTGATGGATTACGGCTTCGTGAGAGGACTTTTCCGGATGCGTCCGTAAGAGTAAGAATGTCCAGGGATTCTGATGTTCTTATTTTTTCCAACTCCTTGTCGAGAGTTTCATTGTCTTGTGTTGAGATAGCGTTATTGATAAAAAATCTTGAAGCGGTGAATCTTATGATATCTTTTACATTTTCAAGCTCCTGAGCATAGATTTCACGAGCGGAATTCAGGTCGTTGTTTACCTTTGTCTGAGCCCTTTTTATAATATCCTTTTTTATGACATAGTAACCTAAAACTACAACCAGCAGCGAAAAGGTTACAATAATAATGTCGAAGGATCCTACTATTCTTGAACTTAGTTTTTTTGTTTTCATTTACGCACTTTGCTTTTATTGTGTATTAAATACCGGATGGCAGTGTATTAACTATCTTAGGTGCCGGAGGTGTTATTATTTTGCTATAGTATCGACAATTCGTATATTATTTCTGCAAAATTAAAAATCCACTGTGGCTTTTCGATCTTTCAAACTGAGCCGTCAATCCTTTTGAAAGCCTCAGGCAGTGCATCGATTATGTCGGTAGCTATGAGGCTGGTCTGTCCGAGGTTTTCTGCTGATATGTCACCAGCCAGACCATGCATATAGACGCCCAGGACGGCGGCGTCAAAGTTATTCAAGCCCTGGCCTGCGAGGGCGGTTATGATACCTGTCAAAACGTCGCCTGAGCCGGCTGTGGCCATGCCTGGATTTCCGGTTTTGTTGATATATACCTTTTGACCGTCGGTAACAACGGTACCCGCTCCTTTGAGGACTACGATGGTTTTGGTCTTCTGTGCCAACTGGACGGCTTGCTGCTGGCGGTCGGTGGGGAGCGGGACTCTGAGCAGGGCCGACCACAGGCGTTTCATTTCACCGGGGTGTGGAGTTAGAATCAGGCTTGCTTTTAGCCCGGTGGACCAGTCTTTGATACCGGCGAGATTATTAAGGCCGTCGGCATCTATTATCATGCGTAGCTGATCCTGTTGGAGAAGCTTTTCAAGGAGCGAACGAAGAGCGCCGCTGATACCAAGGCCCGGACCGAACGCCAGGCAATCATTTTGACCGGCCGCTTCAAGGATGAGATTTATTGCCTTTGCTGAAATTCGGCCGAGGCTGTCTTCGGGCAGGGCGATAGTAGTGAAAGAAGGTTCTATTGAGGCGACTATCGGCAGCACACTTTTTGGTGTTGCCACCCGTACAAGCCCCGCGCCGGCTCGCAGAGCGGCCCGGCCGGCAAGGGCGGCGGCTCCGCTCATACCGGCACTTCCGGCGATAATACAAACCTTGCCGAAATCACCTTTGTGGGCCTCAATGGCCCTTGGCTTTAGTTTCGGGATAGTATCTATTACCTGCATATAACCTCATTTCGAGCGGTATATTACAAATAATACAGGATATAGTCAATGAAAGATTTGACAAGGAGAAAGAAAGGTTTATAATGAGAAAATAAGGTGAAGAGTTCATTTGGGATTAGCGGCGAAGAACTCGCAAAACTTCCTAAAAAATACGGCTATGAAATTCGAATGGGATCCAAAGAAGTCTGACAGCAACCTGAAGAAGCACGGCGTGTTGTTTCAAGAGGCTGCGTCGGTTCTTGGTGATGCCCTCTCGATTACATATCCCGATCCTGATCACTCAATTAGAGAACACCGGTTTATCACGGTAGGAATATCACGATCCGGGAGGGTACTTATGGTCGCGCACACAAACAGAGGGAATATCATTCGAATCATTAGCGCAAGAAAAACGACAAGGAAAGAACGAAGATTTTATGAAGAAGGCGAATAAGAAAAAAAAAGATGACGATTTGCAGCCGGAATATGACCTCTCCAAACTCAAAGGTGGTGTGCGAGGCAAGTATGCCAAGCGGTTCCAGCAGGGAACGAACCTGGTACTCCTTTCCCCGGATGTTGCCGAGTATTTCCCTGACGAACAGTCGGTGAATGCTGCGCTGAGGTCTTTGGTCAGCATTGCCAAAACCGAGCTGCGCCACGCGAATTAATCAGTAGATAAGACAACAGCGAACAAGAGTATATTGCATGTTAGGCCGCGAGTCTATGGGCAATAGATGTTATAGAGAAACCATATAATCATTTTTCGGAGTTAATCATATGATACCAATCTACGAACAGGGCAAAGGTAGAGGCATCGGGCATAACCTCGCGTCCTTCCTTGATCGATTCGATAAGATTTGCCAAGAGCACATAAAGAACAATGGAGCAAAGGCATTCGCCTTCATATTCTACAATTTCACCGATGAAGACCTTCGCCGAATCCTCAAGGACCAAGGCACCTTTGCAAAGCTTGATCGCTTGTCAGGCACAAATCTCAGTCTCTTCTATTTACACAGTGGGGGAAGGGAGACAGTACGTAGATTCAACGAAAGATTCTTGAAGGAACTTGGCGTCATAGAGAATGCTGCTCCGCCTTGTGTCGTCTTCTTCAAACTGAAGAAAGAACATATCGAAGATGTTGCTATCGCGGCACTTGACAGCGCAGATTTACTACACGGATTTCAGGAACTGTATGACGTGATTGAAAGATACATCCAGAGTGATGTGAATCAGACTGCGCATGGCCTGCACTCTTTGAAGTGGTTAAAGAGTGGAGCTGGATTCATAGCACTCGAAGTTTTTCGAGTTATTCTCAGGAATGGTTTAAATCTGCTTTTCTAAGGAGCCAACCCGGTAGCCCAATATGAGGCAGGTATAATATCACAACTATCACCCGACAGGCCTAAAAAATCCGAAACACGAAATCCGAAATCATAAACAAATCTGAATATAGAATGACAGAAATCCCAAACTCAGGCTGAAAGCCCGACGGTTTTGAACATTAGGATTTTGTTCATTTGTGCTTGTTTAGGATTTCGATATTCGGATTTCGAACTTTCTACTTTCCTGCTTCTATCTTTCTGTTTATAAGCGTCGCGGTGACGGCTGCGGAAAATCCGTTGTCTATATTGACGGCGGTGACGCCGGAAGCGCAGCTATTCAACATCGTCAAAAGGGCCGAGAGCCCCTCGAAGCTGGAACCGTAACCGACACTGGTCGGCACAGCTATTACCGGGCAATTCACAAGGCCGCCCATTACACTGGCCAGCGCTCCTTCCATTCCCGCTACGACGATAACGACATTGGCGTTCTGTAGTTGTGGCAGATGTTTGAACAGTCTGTGCAGGCCGGCGACTCCGACATCGCAAATCAGATCAGTTCGCTGGCCCATGATCTCTGCTGTAACTTTCGCTTCGCTGGCGACGGGTAAATCGGCGGTCCCTGCGGTAACTATCGGCAGGACGGACTTGGAGGCCGTTGGTTCTTTTTGTTCAAGGACGATAGCCCGGGCTAATTCTTCGTATCGTGCTTTTTGGAATTTACCGGTTTTTACTAATGCATCGAAAACGTCCGGCTTGGCCCTGGTGGCCAGAACGTTATTTCCTTTTGCAGCGAGGGACTCGAAGATTTTAATTATATGCTCGGTGGTTTTTCCGGGGCAGAAGATGACCTCCGGAAAGCCCCGGCGGATTTGCCGGTGATGGTCAATACAAGCAAAGCCTAAATCCTCGAAGGGCAAATGGCGAAGTTTTTCAACCGCCTCATCGATATCGATTTGGCCGTTCCTGACATGTTCCAATAATTTTTTTAATTGTTCAACCTGAATGTTTCACCTCTATAATTTCATTCCTGGTTGCGGATTCATAGTTCGCAGGTAATTAGGTACTCTCAACTATCCACTATGCGATTTCGGCTCAAGGGTCAGGTCTGCGAAAAGCCCGGCCCTGAATTTATAATACGCCAAAGAGGCTACCATAACTGCGTTGTCAGTGCAATATCGTTTTGGTGCGACGAGCAGTTTTTTGGGCGGGACATCCGATTCGCACATATGCTGCAGACAGGTTCGCAATTTATTATTAGCTGCTACTCCACCGCCCAACAGAATGGTTTTGGCTTTGATTTTTTTTGCGGCCCGCTTTGTTTTTTTAACGAGTACATCAATGACGGCTACCTGGAAAGAAGCGGCGATGTCGGCGATTTGCTGAGAGTTCATAGAATCGGTCTTGTTTTCGCCTTTCATGTCCTGGCCGCGGCAATGATAGAGGACGGCTGTTTTAATGCCGCTGAAAGAAAAGTCCATTGAATCGCGGCCGAGCATCGAACGGGGGAATTTTATCGCTTTGGGGTTTCCTTCTATAGCTGCTTTTTCGATACTGGGTCCGCCGGGGTAGGGCAGCCTGAGGATTGATGCTACCTTGTCGAAGGCCTCGCCGGCGGCGTCGTCGATGGTAGTACCGAGAAGCTTCGGTTCCAGCGGCGAATGATAATCATAAAGGCACGTGTGTCCGCCTGATACGATTAGTGCGACGGCTGGGAGTTCTAATTGTTCTTCGGACAGCATCGCCGATTGAAGATGGGCGTGCAGGTGGTTGATTGCTATAAGCGGTTTGTTCCAGGTAAAGCTGAGTGTTTTGGCTGCGGTAACGCCGACGACCAGAGCGATGGTCAGGCCGGGCTGATTGGCAATTGCGATTGCGTCAATATCATCCCTGGTAATGTCGGCCTGCTCCATTGCCTCGTTTATTACAGGATATATTTTTTCGATGTGTGCGCGGGAGGCAAGCTCGGGGACGACGCCACCGAATTTTTCGTGCAGTTTGGTTTGCGAAGCCACTACTGAAGATTTAATGGTCCGACCATCGGCGACAACCGCCGCGGCGGTTTCATCACAACTGGTCTCTATACCAAGGATATTTATGGATTTATAATTTTCTTTCATTGCAGGGAATATTAGCTGAAAAGTTGGTGTATGTCAATGTAGGGCAAGTGGCCTTTGGAGTATAAAAGTGTGCCGCATTGTCTTGTTGTAGGTAGGATTATGTGGTATGGTATTTTATACCGCATTGTAACTTTACATTATATAAAGGTAGTATATGAGCGAAGAACTTGAAGTTCTGCAAATAGTTACTCAGCGTTTAAGAGAAGCTGACATTAATTATATGATTTCCGGCTCTATCGCGGCGAATTATTACACAATACCACGGATGACCAGGGATATAGATGTAGTAATAGAATTAAAGCAGGGAGATATCGATAAATTTGTCGGTCTTTTTGAGGATGATTTTTATATAAATAGAGAAACGGTCGAAAACGAAGTTTCCCGACAGGGTATGTTTAACTTAATATACAATCGGTATGTTATAAAAATCGACTTCATTATTAAAAAGAGTTCCTCATATCAGCAATGCGCTTTTTCACGCAGAAAGCAGGTTCTAATAGAATATAGTACCATGTGGTTCGTCTCTGCCGAAGATTTGGTCATATCTAAATTGGCCTGGTCAAAAGACAGCCACTCTGAGATGCAGTTGAAAGATGTCAGAAATCTGTTAGAAACCGTTGATAATATAGACTTACAATATATTGAGAATTGGATTCGAGAGCTTGATTTGGAAAAGATATACAAAGAGGCAACGCAATGAATGATACGCATCCGGAGATTACTGTTCGATTTCGAAATTTAATGATGAGCAAGACCGGTCATGAGCGTCTGCTCATGGGCTGCTCTATGTACGATACCGCAAAAGAGATAGTTCGCAGTTACATTTATAACGAACACCCGGGAATAAAGGATGCGGATGTGAGAAGAGAAATATTTTTAAGATTTTACGGTCAGGAATTCAGCAGGACCGAAAGAGAAAAGCTGATTTCAGCGCTGGCATCGGAGTAAATTCTTAGATTAATATTTTCACTTCTAATGCCACTCCTAAGTCACTCATTTCTAAAGTTAGTTTTAATGTACAGCTTAATACTCGCTAAGGCTTGAGGCATGTTTGATTTTGTCAATGTCCAGGCTGTGAATATCATCTACAAGGTTCTTCCATATACTGTGGAAGCCGAAGCCTCCTTTGGTCATTTCGTCGATAGCTTCGATTTTATTCCAGCCTTCGATGGCGATACGATAAATTGCGCACATTGTCCCGGTTCTATCGGCGCCATATTGGCAATGCACAAAAACCGGCGTATTATTACTGTCCATAATGATTTTCAGGAATCGCACGACATCTTCGTCCTGGGTGTTCCATGTTGCCATGGGAATATGCACATAAGATAATTCTGTGTTTTCAATCTCATCTCGGTCCGAGTGCACTAACCTGAGGTTGATGATTGTTTTTATACCCAGTTTCTCTAATTGTTTCATGCCATCACTGCTGGGCTGCGCGCCGCGATACAGGTCGTCAGAGACCTTATGAAGGTTCGGCACACCGGGTAACTCAAGAGCCTGAGCCCATTCCTTCTGAATTTCTTGTTTTATTTCTAAATCAGGCTGCCTGCTTTTGAAAGTTGAGCCGGATTCAAGCCCGGACTTTCTTTGCAGATAAATGCAAGTACTTATTGAAGCAAGAACAGTCAGCAATATGATGATGTGATATAATGTTGCTGATTTTGTTTTTTGTAGCTCTTTCTGTGTCATCGGTATGCTTTTTTGTTATATCTATCCTGTGAAACTGTTTTGTTTTTTCTTACATGTTGAGTTTTTTGAAGGCGGCTTTGCTAAGGAGTATTATTTGTTTGCAGATGCTTTTGCAGACGTGAAAGAGTGAGAAGCTTATTGGGACAAGTTCCGGCAGATTGAAATCGGAACAAACATTCTGAGGGAAGTCATCGCCTGCGATTTCGATTTCAGCGGGGTCCGAGCAGCCGAATCCAATTTGTTTTGCGGTCCTGATAATCGGGAAATCCTGCGGTTTTGTATTGATGAGTTTGGCGCAGATGGTTTCACAGGCGATTGGATCGGTTCCGCCGATAAGCCAGCCGAATTGTCTGGTTCGACCTCGAATCGGGCCGAAGCCGTCCATTGCAATAACTCCATCGACAATTGTCAGGGCGGGATTGAGGAACTTGTAAATGTCGATGAGCATCTCACAAAAGTCATCGGCGTTGGCGCCTTTTCTGAAGTGCCAGAGGGCCTTTCGCTTGCCACTGACGCAGCCGAACATATTTTTGACGGCGAATGTAGCCAACAATTGCTGATGGGCCTTAAATTTCGGCAGGTTTATTATGACGTCGGCGTCGAGAGCGACCGAGCTTATGCCGATGCGGGTGTTCTTGGCTCCTATTTTACACCATTTTGGTTTGTCGAGCTGTTTTACCGGTACGGACAGTTTTTTCAGGTCTTCTTCCATCTTTAGGGCTTTTACACAGGCGAACGTATTGCTCCATGCGGGTGAGTCGGCGACAAATGGTTTTGCGCCGAAATCTTTTAACAGCCGAGCGGTCTCGATAATTACGGCAGGGTGAGTTTGCGTGGCGTAACTGCGAGGTCTTGGGGCGATGAAATTCGGTTTGAGCAAGACAGTATCGCCGGGGGTGACGAATTTTCGGAGTCCGCCGAGCAGCTCGAACTGTTTTTGTATTGCTTCGGCTATCTTTGACGTGGTGTAGTCAGTGCATCGGGATAATATTACAGTTTGGCTGGGCATAAAGCGCTCAATAACTTGTTCTTGTACAGACAAGCAGGAATATTCTGAAGGCCGGCTTAGGTTCGAAGGTAGATCGATTAGTTTCGCTGAAGAAAAGGTTACCTTCCGGGTTGCTGAAGAACAGGCCGCCCAAATCTGTTTGGTCGCTGACGTATTCTTTTGGGCCGAGCAGGATAAAATCGCCCGGGCCCATTCTCAGTCCGAAGGCTGCTGCGCTGAATGGGAATTCCTGTCGTTGTGTGCGGGCATTTAATAGTGGTATTGTACTTTTTATCATCGGCGGGGAATATACGGGATAGGCAGTTACGTTGCATACTCCTCTTAGGCCGGGTATTTTTTGTGTTTTAAGCCGCAGAGCGAGGATGCCGGGCCCGACGTTTGCGCCTTCTTTCGAGCCGTAAGTTGAGGTGAAGAAGATGGTTCGCGGGCTGTCTATTCGAGCGATGGAAATGGTCTCAGCCAGGTCGTCAGAGAGCATTAGTGAGACTTTGTTTATTTGTTTTGCTCCTGCGGCAAGTATTGAGGCGAAGGTTTCGTTCCACATTCGAATTTGGCCGAAATGGACGGAGAATGAGTTTTCAGTGAAAGAATGAGAACTTTGATATCGCAGGTTTTTTGTAAACAGGGTCTTGCAAACGTTATCGAGTTTGTCGATGTTGTCAGACGGCATTTCAAAAATATAGAGATAGAAATTTGTCGATTCCACTAATCGAGATGTCTGCTTGTCGCTTTGGCGGGGGGCAAGGTCGCCGATTTTGAGGTCCTTCCATAAAGGCTCTTCCGGAGGGGGACAGCCTGTTAAAGCGAAACACATACAGCAAAGGGCGATAGTCAGATATTTTGCCCATGAGCTATGGTTTTTGGAGTCCGTAACGGCCGCAATTTTTGAAGGATGAGTCATAAAAATTAAGTTATCAATTGTATTATTAGCTGTCAATTATTAGTTCGATCCACTATGTATCATCGGCAAGAATTCAAATTGGCTTTGTTTGGCACCCTTAAGGG
>JAVVFI010000074.1:0-16727 GCA_032250555.1 Sedimentisphaerales bacterium | reverse complement strand
AGCTTTTCCGGCAATGATTGATTTGGAAGAAATTATTAGCTGCTTTGGTAGATATGACTGGATGGACGAGTAAAAAACCTGCAAAATCACTTTATTTGTCAGGCAAATTTGATATTGTAGCGAGAGAAAAAGTCCGTTGTCATAACTATAGGAGTTTAATGAGAAATATTGCTTTTGGGAGATAGTTTGTGGAAACGATTGATTTACGAAGCGACACTGTTACTTTGCCAACACCGGCGATGAGAGAAGCTATTTCTAACGCTGAATTAGGCGATGATGTTTTCGGTGAAGATCCAACAACTTTACGTCTTGAGAAAATGGCCGCCGAACGTATGGGAAAAGAAGCAGCGATGCTGGTAGTTAGCGGCACGATGGGTAATTTGATATGCATACTTACCCATTGCAGACGTGGTGATGAGGTCATTCTCGGCGACCGGTCACATACGTTTCTTTATGAAGCTGGTGGTATATCGGCTGTGGGCGGGATACACCCGCATACAATTGTCAATCAGCCCGACGGTACAATGCGGCTGGAAGAAATCGAGGCGGCTATTCGCGGCGATAACGTGCATTTCCCACGAACCCGGCTGATATGTCTTGAAAATACCCATAATCGGTGCAGCGGTTCTGCTCTTTCAGTCGATTATATGAAAGATGTAGCGGAATTGGCAAAACAACGGAATCTTCTGGTACACCTTGACGGTGCCAGGATATTTAACGCCGCGGCAGCTTTGCAGGTGGATGTAAAGGAGCTGACCTGTTATGCGGATTCAGTCAGCTTTTGTCTTTCAAAAGGATTATCGGCACCCGTTGGTTCTGTGATATGCGGTACTAAATGGTTCATTGCAGAAGCTCGACGAAATCGAAAGGTGTTGGGAGGCGGTATGCGGCAATGCGGCATTATCGCCGCGGCAGGTATCACAGCTCTTGATGAGATGGTGGACAGAATAGCAGACGACCATGCAAATGCTCAGCGTCTGGCTCAGGGTATCGCTCAAATCCCGGGCTTGTCGATTGAGCCGGAAAGCGTACAAACAAATATTGTTTATTTTGACATTGTAAGCCAGCAAATCAAGGCTGAGAAACTTCTGAGCCAACTCGGTAACAAAGGAATTAAAATACTACTCTTGGGGCCATCACGCTTCAGGGCGGTAACTCATTATGGTATCAATGTCGAGGATATAGATTTCACATTGGCAGCTATTGGCGAGATAATGAAACTTTAAAAGGGGCGATTCGCAAACCACGCCTGAAACTCGTACTAAATATTGAGTGTCCTTGAGGATACGTAACAGTGCAGCTTATTGTACATCGACCTTTAACTCGTGGATTGACCAGTTCCAACTGTCCGACGAACCGGTCTGAACGATTTTGATGAATCGGGTTTGTACAGGTTTCCCAAACTTGATTTCAGTAATCGGATTATTACCTTTACCTGTCAGAATGGGTTTGTCCCAACTACCGCCATCGAAAGAAACATAGACCTCATACCCGCGGGGGTAGTCATTGGACGAATTTTTTGTGTCGAGAGTCAGACCGATTACGGTACTTTCGACGCCAAGGTCTAATACAAACCAATCGCCGGGCTTCATTGCCCTGTCAGTACTCCAGCGGCTTGAAAGATTACCGTCCAGCGCTCGACGTGCATTTCTGTTGCTGGGTGAGGCTGTTGCTTTGAGATTCTTACTCACCAATGCCTCTTTAATTTTCTTTAATGCCAATTCCGCCTCAGCAGTCAGGCCGGGAATTTCTTTCCACTGTTCGGCAAGAGCTAACGCCTCCTTACAGGGATATTTAGACAAGGCAGAGAGCACAGCTTTCTTTTCATCGTCTCGTTTTGCAACAGACATAGCTTCAGCCAATAATGTGACGGTCTCGGCTGCGCTGCGGTTGGCGGGGATCCCGAGCAGCTTTATATAGCCACGAAGTGCCAAGACCTGGTTGGTCGAATCGCGTTCAGACTTAGCTATTTTCATAAGGTCTTCCAATGGAGTTGCCTCTGGCCAGTCGGCCATAGCACGTATGGCAGCCTTTTTGATTTCGGCACTACCGGTGCGCAACTGGTCGCGAACAGCTTCAAGGGTTTGTTGACCTCCTATGCGCGAAAGCACAGTCAGGAGATGAGGCCTGGCGGTGTTATCGGCATCAGTCAGGCCTGCAATGACAGGGGCAGCGTCCGGTTCATCAAGTCTCGTGACAATGTCCACCATAGCACGCTCTATACCTGTCCGGTCTGCATCACTTTTAGCCGCAAGGAGTATTGAAACCATCTCAGGCAGTTCTTGCTGCCCGGACAATTCACCCAAGGCCTTATAAGCCGTCTGGCGAATATTTCTATTACTGTCTTCGGTAACTGAGAATAAAGCAGGAATCGCTTCAGTCTGACGGCGATTGATAAGTGTTTGAATCACATTAACGCGAACCTGGTTCTGAGCACTGCTTTGTGCGATGCCAATCAATTCTTCAGCAACACCCGGAGCCGAGATTCGGCTGAGACTTTCCATAGCAGCCTTGCCGGCTTCATCATCAGCGGCTGATACATCGGCAAGCAGCTCGACATCGGAAGAACTACCGAGAATCCCAAGAGCTTTGGCAGCGGCAAGGCGAACAGATCCATTTCGGCTCGCGACAGCTTTTGCTACATAAGGAGCTGCGGCCTTGTCGCTACGTGCTTCAAGTGCGCTTAGCAGTACAATTTGGGCTTCGCCACTAAGCTGCTGTAGTTGTTCGGCAAGAGCTTCGGTGATGGCAGTACCGGGCATTTCTGTGATAAACTTTCCGGCAGCACGCTGGAGGTCAAGGTCTTTATCCTTGAGAAGAGCCAGCACATGAGGTACCGCTTTATCTTTCTCTGCCCTTACGAGACCTTTATAGGCAGCGATTCGAATCCAGGTACTGTTAGCCGGAGCAATCATTTTGCGATAGATTTCTACGGCATCATCGCTTTGTCCTTCAGTGAGCATTGTATCAGCACACATCAGGCGGGCATTGTCGCCCGTGGCCTTGAGACTTGCAGGTACCTGGGCACTGGTTAGTGCGTGAGCCGCTTGCGAACCTCCTATCCTTCCCAAAGCATCAATAGCAGCACAAGCAATATCAACATTGCCATCGGTTATAAGTTTTGCAAGTTCCGGGACAGCTTTACGGTCGCCGCGCTGGCCTATTGAACCAATGACACCAATTTTGCGATTACCATCTAATTCTGTAAGTGACTGGCGTAGAGCGTCGCCAGCTTCGGGAGCAGCCACATCCTGTAAAGCAAACCGTGCCATATGGGAAAGTTCCCTGTCAGCAAGCAATTTTGACAGAGCAGGTACAGATTTAGCCGAGCCGACACGACGCAACATTCGACAGACAAACTGCTTTCCGGCAAAAGTTGTCTTTGACGATTCCAGGGCTTTAAGCAATCTTGTCTCGATCTGTGGAAACGAGGACGGCGGGACGTTTCTAATCTCCTCCTCGATAGCTGCAAGGGCCCTGCGGGTCTTACCAAAATCATATTCTTCTATTGCATCATAATCCGCCGAGAGAGAGGCTCGGAGGCTAACCTTGTCGAGGGTTGGGAAGTCCGCAGGCACTTCCACCTGAGTTACTCTTCCAGTAGCAGCCCACTCGGTACCACGCAGGAATGTTACGATAAAACCGACACTGCGCAACTGTTCGGGACCGTGACCGAGAACAGTATGGAAAACTCTTCCTTTGTCATACTTTATAGTGAACAGAATTGGCTCGTGCTCACCGGTGCCTTGTTTTGCAGGATCAGCGTAAGCGGTCGCAAGAACTTCCATATTCTTTGCAGGGCCGCGGAGCTTGCTGTAGAGTTCGTCTTTCGCATGCATCCATTTTTCGGGAAGCCCCGCTGTGATAGCATGTAAACGGTCTCGAATGACAACCTGGAATTCGTGCTGTGGACCATGCGTCCCACCGCGGCCGGGGGAGTTATCGAAAACGACTTTGCCATCCCGGTAACGAACCATTGGGCCCGATTTCTCGTCCCGTCCGCCCCACCCGCCGATAGCTATCATTTCATTCCATTCTTTCCATTTGGGAAACGCGTTGTCCGCGGCGTGAAAGATAACCAGGCCACCACCGTTTTCCATATATTCAACAAGGGCATCCTGAGTTTGTTTTGGCCATTCATCGCCGGTATAGTTTGCGACAATAACATCGTACTTCGGGAAAATCGGTCTGAAGGAATCCATCGGTTGACCTTTAGCAGGCGAGGTCGCCACATCTACTTCGAACATTCCTGTTTCTTCCAGCAACCTCTTGAGAACGGGTGTGGTACCTTTCCAGTCATGATTGTTCTGGCCGTCAACTATCAGGGCCTTGATAATTTTCTTATTAATCCGGCTGATATCCTGTATGCGGATATTTCGCCATTTGATACTTTTACCAGCTTGTTTAGAGCCGTGGACCTGCAAGGCGATGAATCCTGTTGAGGTCATATCATCTCTCAGGTCAGCGGCCGGCACACCGTTAATCCAGGTTCGTATCCTGTCACCGATGGCTTCGATGCGATAGTGATTCCACTCGTTTTGTCTGAAAGCTTTTTGCGCTTTGGGTTTGTCCTTAAGATTATATAACCAGCCCCGTCGGGCCTCGTCATAAATACCTGCGCTCCAGGCTCGGGATGAAGTGTCTATCTCAACCTGATATCCATGAACACGGTGGTTCTTAAAATGCTCGAAGCTTTGGCTGCGAATCTGGATACCCGAATTCATTCCAGGTTCTACGAGATACTCCAGTTCCAGAATGAAATCAGTGTACATTTTCTCGGTACAGAGGAAGCTGTTGGGCGTATTAAGGACGGTGGTTCCGACAATCATCCCGTCCTGAACGGCGTACTTCGCCTTACCGTTACGCTGTATCCAGCCGTTTAGGGTTTTACCGTCAAAGAGGTTCTCCCATTCCGCCTCGGCCGCGAGTGACAAAGACGGCAGAGAAATATAAACTATGGCGGATATAAGTAAAAGCGTTACGAAACGTTTCATTATTTTACTCCTTATGTCTTGCATTTCTTTACTTCATTTCTTTTAAAGAATCCATGGCTCTCGATAGGAACGGCCAAGCAGTGCACTGGCTTGGGGATCGCCTTTGATTTCTTCTTTTTCAGGATCCCATTTTATTTTGCGTCCGGTAAGCATTGCAATTTCACCGAGCAAACCCACGCTGATGGAGCGCAGCCCGACTTCCGCGGGACAAATTGTAAGTTTGCGGCTTTTTACACAATCGAGGAAGTTCTGCTTGTGGTCCCTGCTCTCGTAGAGTTTTATTTCGTTAGGAGCAATTTCTTCCTGCAGAATTTTTTCATTGGAAGCACTCAGGCCACCACGATTCACATGTATCCAACCATTCTCTCCGTACCATTTGGCACCCTGGGTGAGCTGTTGGTTGTTGGCAACGGTCATTACCGTACCGTCAGCATATTTGCAGGCAAACTTATATTCAGTTGGGACATTGTAGAGACCTTCTTTGGGATAGTTTCCCTTGCCCTCGATTTCCACCGGCCCGGTATAGTCCCAGCCCATACCCCAGTGGGCAATATCAATATGGTGCCCCGCCCAGTCGGTAAGCTGGCCGCCCGAGTAATCCATAATCCATCTCCAGTTCCAGTGAACCACACCCCGGTATGGCACATAAGGGGCAGGTCCAAGCCAGAAATTCCAATCGAGTCCTTCGGGAACCTGCGTAACGGGTTTGACATCCGTAGCACCGCCGGTTGGCAGGCCGACTTCGACCTTCAGGATTTTTCCTATGCGGCCGTTGCGGACAAGCTCACAAGCCCGGCGGAATTTCCAGTCGGAACGCTGCTGGCTTCCTGTCTGCCATACTCGTCCGTAGCGATGGACAGCGTTGCAGATGGCGCGTCCTTCCCGAATTGAACGGGCAAGCGGTTTTTGGCCATGGATGTCCAGCCCCGCTCTGGCCGCTGCTATCGCAGGGATGGCATGCCATTGGTCGGGCACCGCTATTTGAATCGCATCGAGGTCTCCGCGACCAATCAACTCACGAAAATCAAGATAAGCAGTGCAATCGCTATTGCTATATCTCTGGTCCACTGTCTTCTTGGCTTCGTCTCGATGGCCCTTGTCAACATCACAAACAGCCACCATTTGCACTTCCGGCTTGCTCAAGAAACCACGCATATCACCGGATCCCTGTGAGCCGACACCGATTGCCCCCATAACTATACGGTTGCTCGGTGAGTAGGCACCAAAAACCGATGAGGGAACTATTGCCGGAAAAGCTACGGTCGTACCAGCTGCAGCAACGGTTCCCTTTAAAAAATTCCTTCGAGTTATTCTACTTTTGTTCATAATATTCTCCTAATTAATATCAGTCGAAAACTGAGATAATAACGCAACATAATTTAAGACCCATCCTCACCGGGATATAGTATAAAGAATTTCCAATGATTGCAATATTCTTTTGATATTGAAACAGCTATGTAAAAACTCGATTTTCATGCCTTTTGGGTTTTAATCCCAGATTTGCACGCCAAGCTCCTTAAACTGCGCAGCAGCATTCAAAAAGTGGGCAGTAATCCAGAACACCGTCCATTCTTCAACATAATTACCGCGAACTCCTGAAATATCGTTACGGCTGAGACGCTCTCGGTATGTACCGTGTTGTGCATAATTGGTATGATGCGGCTGTTCACCCTGACTTCCATAAGAATCGATAAGCTGGCCGCAACTGCGGTACATTAATATTGCAATTTTTTTTAATTCGGCCCTGTCCAGAAGCTGTCCTAATCGATAGATATCCGGCGTAATAAGAACACCGAATACATCAATGTGCATATTTTGGACAGATACGGCCGTCCAGCCTCTGGTTTTAAAACCATTGTCGCGGAGACGGCCTGCGGGCAGGTCTATATCCAGCACCATCATATAAGTTAAAACGACGTCACAGGCATGTTCGGCCCATTTGAGGTATTTGCGGTTATTTGTTAATTCATATAGCGCCAAAAAACCCTGTAGAGCGGCAAAGGCGCCCTCTTTGTCTTCGCAACTCGCGTCCAGAGTGCCACCCCAGTACGGCTCATCCATACTCAGATGCCTCGACGCATAGACGTTGCCGGCTTTTTCCGCAGCCCGTCGATAAGTATCAGAACCAAACAGTCTATAAGCTTTGCAAAGCGGAGCGATAAAAAATGCCTCATTTGTTGACAACGGCCTCCAGTCATTCGACAGGGTTCTCTTTGCATGAAAATCACAAGCGTTGCGCAAAAAAAGTTCCCAGCGAGAGACATCCAATCCTTTTGTTTTGCCAACACGAATCGCATTGGCAAAATTTAACATAGCCTGGCCCTGAGAAAGCAGCTCGGGCCGATTACGCCGAACCCACTGTTTTTTTTCATGATCGTACCAGGTATAAAAACCCTGATCGTAAAATTCTGCCCCGGCAAGGAAATCGAGAGATTTCTTTGCCATCCGGGATGCTTTTGAATCGCCGAGTTCTTCAGCCAGGACCTGCAAGGCATATCCGGGGGCTGCGGTTTGGCCGCACCAGCCAAAAACGAAATAATTGCGGTCGGGATATTTGTTAAAACCCGCAATGTCTTCATCTTCGTGCCATCGTGTTTTAGCGAGACGAAACTTCGCATTTATGATTTCCTTAAACGATGGCAATCCTTCAAGAGAATACGGAGAGAAAATATCCAAAGAGGTTTTTGTAGGGCGTTGAAATCCGGAGCCTTTTGCTTTAACTGGATAAGCCTCAAGATAGAATGTTTTCTCAATAATTGCTCCCGGCGGCACATTAATATAAGCATTATCATATGAAATAAAACCACGCTGAGAAGCCTTGATAACACTTCGTTTGCCATTGGAAGCACAGGGCCCGGACAGAAGAACCAGTTCAGTTCCATGCTCTTTTGCTATCAGTCCCAGCGACCACCATTGGTCCTGTAAGTTACCGTATGGAACAGGTGAGGGCAAAGAATGTAAAGCTACTCCCTTCATACCATCATTACTTTTCCATTCCAGACTGGCATAGGGCATCGGAAAACGATGTTCCTCAAAAATGGCTTTTTCCCCTGATGAGCCTGAGTAAACAGGTACACGGCCGCTTTTTGCGCCGGATGGATTTCCATGATACAGTATACCGGGCAGCAAAACGCCTGAACCTGTACCTCGACATTGAAAACGAACGGAAAGTGTCACACATTTGGCCGTATCTTTTCCTACCCAGATGAACCTGCGAATACATTTAATTACATCCCCCTCGGGTCGATACGAATCTGAAATCCGCCACGTGCCTACAGAGGTTTCGAGTTTGCCCCGCAAAATTGTCCAGTCTCCTATGTGCTCTATTTCAGTAGGTTTGCCGTGAATCCAATCCGCAGGCCAGCTTTGCTTCCACGCGGTAGCAATTGACCAGAGACCTTCAGGCGGTGAAGTCAGGATATCTTCACCATCCAGAAGTATTTCAACCTTGTAGAACTTGCCATCTTGTTTTGTAAGAAGATCGGGGGCTTGCCCATATGCAGGCAAACCTAACATGCAGTACGAAGTTAAGATAAATACTACTAAGTTCATAATAGAAAGTTTCATTATAAATCTCCTGTTCCGGGAAAGAATCTTCTTACCTCACTCCAGGCAATAACTTACTGACTCAGTATCCTAATTATTGTAGCGAATCATCTTGATTTGTAAAGCCCGCCGGAGTATCATTTCAAAAGGAAGTTAGACTGGCCAAAATAGAAAATACCGAACAGATTAATAAGCCAGGTATGAACAGATAAAGGGGAAGGAGGCTTTCAATGGATCAAGATATTAACCGTCGCCATTTTTTGAAATTCGCCTGCGGCGCTGCTTCAGCCGCAGCTCTTCCACTTTCTGCTTTTTGCGACAACAAATCATCTCGCAAACCGAACATTGTCTTTATCCTCGTTGACGACCTCGGCTGGTCTGATCTCGGATGTTACGGCAGTGACCTGCATGAGACACCTAATATCGACAAGTTGGCAAGCCAAGGTTTGCGGTTTACAGATGCCTATGCCGCGGCGCCGGTGTGTTCACCAACACGTGCTTCGATTATGACAGGTAAATATCCGGCCAGGCTGCACATGACTATCTGGTACGAAAGCTCGGCCAATCCACCCCAAAACCGAAGGCTTATTCCACCAATCACACAGGGTAACATGCCACATGAGCAAGTAACCATAGCAGAAGTACTCAAGAAAGCTGGCTTCTTTACCGCTCATGTGGGTAAATGGCATCTTGGCAATGCTTCGCACTATCCCGAGACCCAGGGCTTCGACGTTAATATTGGCGGGACTTTCTGGGGAGCACCAACCACATTCTTTTATCCATACGGCGGTCCAAGCAGATGGGGCGGGGAGTTCCGATACGTGCCGCATCTCGAATTCGGAAGTGAAGGTGAGTACCTGACCGACCGCCTGACCAACGAGGCCCTTCGGATAATCGAAAAATCAAAAGACAAACCGTTCTTTCTCAATCTTTGTTACCACACAGTCCACACACCAATCGAGGGCAAACCTGATTTAGTCGAGTACTACAAAAAGAAGGTCAAACCGGGCATGCATCACCAGAATTATGAATACGCCGCTATGGTCCACAGTCTCGATGAAAATGTCGGCCGCATTTTAACAAGGATTAGCGAACTTGGCATTGCCGATAATACTGTTGTCATCTTATTTTCCGACAACGGCGGTTTCATCAACAAATACAAAACAAAAGCCGTTACAAATAACTATCCTCTTCGTTCGGGTAAAGGCTCGCTATACGAAGGCGGTACACGGGAGCCACTGATTATCCGATGGCCCGGCATCACCAAAGCCGGAAGTCTCTGCAGTCATCCGGTTATCTCGACGGATTTCTACCCCACTATTCTCGACATAATCGGCCTTAGCGGAGACCCGAAACATAACGCTGATATGGACGGTCTGAGCCTTGTGCCCCTATTGAAAAATCCTGCCGACGAGCTAAAACGCAAAATCCTTTATTGGCACTACCCTCATTATTACCCAACGACCAGTCCGGTAAGCTCGATTCGCAGGGACGAGTGGAAACTCATAGAGTATTTCGAAGATAATCACGTCGAGCTATATAATCTTAAGAGGGACATCGGTGAAAAGAACAACCTTGCAGAGAAAATGCCCAACAAAACTGAAGAACTTCGCAAACTTCTTCACTACTGGCGCAAGGCCGTGGATGCTCAGATGCCTGTAAACAATCCCAAATACCGCTAAGAAAGTTAAATGCAGGATTCGCAATAGTGTCAGAGTAACAATCTTAGGGAAGAGCGGCACGCCAACCGCTTTTCAAAATCCGGCTAAGACGCTGAACATCCTGTTTGTATTCAGGCTGGGCGGCAGCATTGATATTTTCCTGCGGGTCTTTCCAGTGATCGTACAATTCGCGGGCCTGAACCTTACCTGTTTCTCTGTTTTTCCATTCGGTGTACCTGAAGCGTTTTGTGCGCATGGTGTAGCCCATGACTTTGCCCCGCGGATACTGGCTAAAGGCGGCTTTCTTCCAGGGCAACTCAGGATTTTTCAGAAGCGGTACCATACTAAGACCCTCCAGATGACCGGGGGCCCGTAAGCCGCAGACTTCGGAAAGAGTCGGGTAAATATCGACATACTCAGTCAGTGCCCGCGTCCGCTGGCCGGCAGTCTCCATTCCCGGGACACTGATAATCATTGGAACATGAGTGTCAAGCTCGAAATTGGTATGTTTGCACCAGCCGGCATGCTCACCGAGCTTCCAGCCGTGGTCACCCCAAAGGATAATAACAGTATTATCCCGAAGCTTGAGCCTGTCAAGCTCATCAAGCAGGCGGCCAATCATCGTATCGATATAGGAAATGCATGCGTAATAACCATGAATTAGTCGACGTGCTAACTCGTCGGAGCATGGTCCCTTTTTAGGGATACCGTAATAATTGCGCAGTTCGCCCCAACTCGTCGTGGCATAGCTGGGGGCATCCTTTGGAATAAACGGATTGTCAGCAAGTTTAATATCTTCCGGCTTGTACATATCCCAGTATTTTTTCGGCGCATTGAAGGGCAGATGAGGTTTATACAAACCCATAGCCATAAAAAATGGTTTATCTTTGAGACGGTTCAACTGCTTGATGGCATAATCGGTATTGCAGCCGTCAGGATAGGCGCTGTCCGGCACGTCGGCTGCCTCGAACGCTGGGCCCCTACCCAGCATTTTGGGAAATGCTTTATTGTACTGCTCCATCTGGGCAATGGATTCCTTGGTAAGATAACCCCTGCCCTTCCACTCACCTTCTGGAAACGTACCGGCTCGATACGGCTCGGCACTCCATCCCTGACGGTCGTCACTTGGATGATGATAGATTTTTCCGATAGATAGTGTTTCATATCCGTTTTTCTTAAAATGTTCAGGCAGAGTTACCACATTCGGCATTGCCTTGCGAACGGGCGTGTTATTGCCGAAGATTTTACTGGTGTCGGGCCTGACACCGCTCAATATACTGGCTCGTGTAGCGCCGCAAACGGCCTGTTGGCAATAAGCCCGCTCAAAGAGCATACCTTCCGCAGCCAAATGATCGGTGTTGGGTGAAATGATTTGCTTTTGGCCGTAGCAGCCCAATTGCGGGCGCAGATCATCCACTGCGATAAACAGGACATTCATTTTGCGGCGACCGCCAAAAACATTCCCGGCCACAGAAATCGTGGGACCCAGAACGGGCAGCACGGCACCACCAGCTAACATAAACAAAAAATCTCGGCGATTCACGGAATTATGCATTGGAATCCTCTTTCCTTTTTTCTGTCATATAATATTAGGTGGAATATTTACAATAAAAAAGTATAACAAATTATGTTTAAAGATCAAGAAATTGCCATTCAATAAGAACGAACGGTGACAAAGAGCAAAACATTCGTGTTTTGAATACAAATTTGCTAACATAGATGGAACTTGAGACGTAATATCGCAGCTAATTGCTCTTTATAAAGGAAAATCAGAATGTACATTCAAAAAACAAAAATCATTGTGTTCATTGCCCTCTGTCTTATCTTGCTCGGACTCCGGCCTATCTCCGCAGTTCAAAACGACCTTGTAAGAATATCCGTTGACGCAACAGCACAGGGCAAACCATTAAGGCATGTCTGGCAATACTATGGATATGATGAATGCAACTACACAACGTCGTCCGGTGCACGCAAGCTGATGAAAACGCTGGCAAATATCAACGCAGAACCGGTCTATCTGCGTCAGCACTTTCTACTGGCAAGCGGCGATGGGAAGCCGTCGCTTAAATGGAGTTCTACAAATATTTACACAGAGGACGCCGCCGGGAATCCTGTGTACTACTGGCAAATAATGGATGAGATTATGGACGCGATTATCGCATCCGGCAGCCGGCCGTTAATCGAAATCGGTTTTATGCCCCAAGACCTTTCCGTAAGGCCAACACCTTACAAAAGCAGTGATCCTTTCGGAATGAAAGGATATGGAGTTTACTATCCTCCCAAGGATTATGAGAAATGGGCTGAACTGATAAGACAGTGGGTTCGTCATAGTGCCCAAAGATATCAGAACGTCGAAAAAACATGGTTGTGGGAACTATGGAATGAGCCCAATATAAGATACTGGCAGGGAACGTTCGAGGAATATTGCAAGCTGTTCGACTATACAGAACAAGCGATCCATGAAATACTGCCGAAGGCATCTTTTGGGGGACCGCACACAGCCGGTGCACCACCATTCCTTCGCCAGTTTCTGGAACATTGCCTTCGAGACAAAAACTCTGTCACCGGGCGGCTGGGCACGCGTCTGGATTACATCGGATTTCATTCCAAGGGGAGGACTAAATATATCAATGGACATCCTCAAATGGATTTGGGGCAGAATCTTCGGACAAATCGACAGGGATTCGCTATCATCGCTGACTTTCCGGAATTTAAAAACACCCCTATCATCATCGGTGAATGTGATCCGGAGGGAGCGGCAGCGCTCTCTTCACGAGTACATCCGCCCAACGGCTACCGTAACGGCAGCGCTTACGCAGCTTACGAAGTTGCCTTGATGAAACATACTCTCGACCTGGCGGCCAATAAAGGAGTGAATTTACAGGGAGTGCTTACCTGGGCTTTTATGTTTGACGGGAAGGATTACTTTGAAGGATTTCGTACATTATCTACTAATGGGACCCATAAACCAGTGTTAAACGCATTCAAGATGTTAGGGATGCTTCAAGGCAGGCGTATTCCTGTAATAAGCAGCGGCGCTCTTGGACTGGAGCGCATTCTCGAGAAGGGTATTCAGGCTGAATCCGATATTGACGGCCTGGCCGTTGCCACAAAGGAATCCGTGCAGACGCTTATTTGGAATTATCATGATGATATGGTCAAAGCCGCACCTGCCCCCGTAGAGCTGACTATAAAAGCTCCAAAGAACGGGCAAAAACGTGCACGTATAGCTCACTATCGAATCGATGACAATCACAGTAATGCTTACACACAATGGCTTAAACTTAATAGCCCACAGAATCCTACACCGGATATGTTGGCCCGGTTACACGCCGCGGGTGAATTGGAACTCCTCGAACCGGTTCGATTTTGTTATGTTAACAATGGAAAAGTAGAGCTGAATTTCAACCTGCCCAGATATGGAGTTTCATTAATTGAGGTTCGCTGGGGGCAGTGACAATCACTGTCTTTATTTGATTGTTAGCCACAAGAGGCACAGAACTGGTGTTCAGCGGTTTTTTATTGACCATCTATCTCCAGATTGAACCAAGCTTGTAAACAATCAGAGATTCAATCTGAGTATTTCCGCCTTTTGTGAACATTTCAAGTGATTTTGAATTATCGGCAAGGATTACACCCATCGGCATATAAACTCTGCCATCGTTACCGAAGATCTCAATCGAAGTTCTATCGACAAGAATTTCCAGGCTAATGTTACCGTTAACAGGTTTTAAGGTAGCAGTTTTCTTCTGGCAGGACAACTGCTGTTTTTGAACATTATACACAACCGGAATATCTCGAATAACAAAACCGATTTCCTCAACGTCATCATCAATATTTAACTCAGACTTAATATGAAACAATTCGCCCGAAAGACCCGAAAGCAAATTGTCCCCCGGCTTTAAGATTTTATTTTTCCATTGCCGTTTGTGCTTTTGGACTCTATCAATTTCGCGTATCGGTTCGGCAAACATCCGAGGCCCATCTTCGGTGGTTTGAAGTCTCAGTGTCACCGGGAACAGCATCATCTGATTGAACGGCATATCGGGCATCGCCACACGGCCCCAGGCTATCTGGATACGCCGGCCATCTTCTTTGGGAATGTTATTAAATGTCTGAGAGGCATAGAAGCAATTGCCGGAATGGAAAGGGATTTGACCAGTCTCGCTTTTAAACCGCTTGCCGTCAAAATCTCCAATCAGGTATTCACCACTGCCGCCGTACAATATCCATTTTTTATTATTCTCATCTCCATCGACCGGCAGTTCAAAAAGCTCGGGACACTCATGAAAACACTCGATTTTGCTTTGGAATTCCCACGATTTCAAATCATCAGATGTAAAAAATCCCATCATCTTTTTATCCAGATACAGTGCCATCACCCATTGTCTGGTCGGTACATGCCAGATTACTTTCGGGTCACGATTGCCTCCACTGATATGGCCTATGACAGGATTGCCCTCATAAACTTTCATGGTTCTGCCCCGATCGTTGCTGTAGGCTATTGATTGCGTAAAAGGCTGATCTTTTGACATTGGATTTGTTCCGCCGGCAGATGTGTAAATACAAACGAGAACCTTCTCATCACCTGTCTGGAATCCTGCCGTATTATTGACGTCAATTACCGCCGAACCGGAAAAAATAGTCCCCAGACGGTCAGGGTGTATCGCATCTTTCAGCTCAGTCCAATGGACCATATCTTCACTTACCGCCTGGCCCCATGTCATATTACCCCACTTCCAGCCGTATGGATTATGCTGATAAAACAGGTGATATTCTCCGTCATAATAGACCAGGCCGTTGGAATCGTTGTTCCAGCCGCGGCGGGAAGTGAAATGAAACTGCGGGCGCAATTTTTCACGATAAAGATTATTTTTGCCCTTGAATGTATCCGCCTGATAGACGGAATCGAATCCTTGGCTGTTTTCAGATTCTAACTTATCAATTCGCAGAACAGATTTTTGATTCCTAAATTCGCTGATATCAAGAAACACCCAGAAATCAGGTTCATCAGGAGCAAGCTCAATCTCAAATTCCCGGACCACTTTGCCATCGATAATAAGACTTATAAGGCTTTTTTCCGCTCCGTTCTTGACCGGAAAGTTCAGATATTTTTTCTTCAATAATAATTTCCGGCTTTTGTTATTCTCCTGGGCACTAACGTTGTTCAGACAAACAAACACCGCTATAAAGATAACTAACAGTAGCTTTTTCATCATACAATGTCCTCATTACTCATCTTATCATTGCATTTTTCAAAACATCCCTTGTATTCTGCTCATTTCTCTGTTTATGAACCAAGATAGGGAAGATGCTCAATATCAAGCTTATCACCGACTTCTTTTTGCAATTGTATCAGCCGTCTTCGCAGTTTCCGAATCAGGCTGAAATAGGTTGGATCGTCGGCAAGATTTTTCATTTCCAGAGGATCAGCTTTGAGATTATAAAGAAGTGTTTTTCCGATTTTCGGATAGTATATCATTTTATAACCATCCGCAGTAATCATTCTCTGCAGATCGATATAGCCGCCGTAAATTGCGTCGTAATTGCTATTTGATTTACCACTAATCAGTGGCAACAAACTGTTGAATTGAACCTGTGGAGGCTTGTTAACACCGGCAATCTCCAGCGTAGATGGCATAATATCCTGAAGGTAAATCGGCATAGAGAGCTTTTTATCTTTCGGGATACCGGGACCGTTTACTATAAGCGGCACTCTGACGCTATGGTCGTACATATTCTGTTTCCCGATAAGACCGTGATGACCAACAGCCAGTCCATGGTCGGCCGTAAAGAATATATAAGTGTTGTCGGCTTTCCCGGTTTTTTTCAGGGCTTCCAGAATACGCCCGACCTGTGCGTCCATGTGAGTAATTATCGCGTAGTATTCCTGACGATTCACTTTAACAGCATATCTACTGCGGGGGAATGGTGCAAGACTTTCATCCCTCTGCTTCCTGCCGAGACCGATTGAGTCCTTATACGGGTATTCCGGCTGGAAGTTAGCGGGAACTCTAACTTTGTCCAATGGATACTTATCCACGTATTCTTTCGGAGACTGTCTCGGGTCATGCGGAGCATTGAAAGCCAGATACATAAAGAACGGTTTGTCACTCTTGGAAGCATTTTCGAGAAATTCCACCGAGTTGTCTGCAAGCACTTCGCTCCAGTGCTTGCCGCCTTTCCAGTACCCCTCATTATTCTTGTCCCATGGTTTCCAGAGGTCCGGCACTCCCTCTATCGGCCGGTTGTATCCCATCGGGGTTTGATTGGGCATCCCGGGCCTAACATCTTTGACATAATCGAATATGTCTTCGGGCTTGATACCTTTTATGTGCCACTTGCCAGTCATATAGGTATCGTAGCCGGCCTGCTTCATATACTGCGACCAGAACCTGCCCGCTTTGGTCTCTTGCTTGAGCTTCGGCTCAAATTCTCTTGCCATCCACAGGAACCGACCTGTATTGAGCATTGTCCGGCTGGCCACACATATAGCGCCATGCCAGCCGCCCTGATTATACGCATG
>JAVVFI010000073.1:0-16833 GCA_032250555.1 Sedimentisphaerales bacterium | reverse complement strand
CTTTGGCGGTGGCACTTTCCTCCAGATTTAATATTGTAGTAACACTCTCGTGCTGTATTGGGATTTTTTTGTTGGGTCTTGTAAGCGATTATGCCTTCGGTAGATTTGCTGATACTCAATTGTGGGCAAAAATCGGCAAATATCTGGTGCCGAATCTTCAGATTTTCTGGATTAGTGATGCGATTTATGAGGGCAGCCAGATACCTGTAAAATATATCGTGATAACAGCCTCTTATGCCTTGTGCTATACTGCAGCCATTCTTGCATTGGCTATCGCCCTGTTCCAACGCAGACAAGTAGGTTAAATTCCGCTGCCAGTTGCATATTTGCCGCTTCAGGTTTCTGTAAACACTTCCTTTACAACGGCTATCTCATCACAATTTTGCTGCTTCGAGCATTTCGCGCAATCACTCCAGACCTTCATCGGCAGTGTTTCTTTTTCTACGATCTCAAAGCCTAATTTCTCAAAAAAGTCCGGCTCAAGCGTAAGCGCGAAAACTTTCGGTACCCCAAGCCTGGCGGCTTGTTCGATGGCGGCGGTTACTAACATCCTGCCTATCCCCTTTTCTTTCTGCGTTTGATCAACTGCCAGTGATTTTATTTCTGCTAAATTTGACCAGATGACTTCCAGAGCACAGCATCCGACCACCCTCTCATCGATCACGACTACACTAAAGGTTTGCAGTTTCTCATAAATATCAGCCATTGAACAAAACAGCATCCTGTCCCGCTCGGCATAAGAACTTACCAGGGCATGAATGGCCTTGACATCTGAAATTTTTGCACTGCGTATTTCCATAGTCGCAAGAGTATAACTAATTGTTTGAGATTTTCAAATAACAATCCCAATTCTCTGTGAACGAAAGTCGGCAAGTATAAAAAAGGAAAAAAAGGCTGGAAAAAGAATTGCAAAATCAGCGGTTTGAGTATAGCGTATGGAGTTTAGACAAAATGAAAAGCTATATAAAGATGTAAGTGAATTACTAATTGAGATACGATTCACGGGCAATAAATTATGCGTTTTATACTTATTGACAAAATTCTTTCTCTGAACGCCGGCAAGGAAATAAAGACTATAAAAGGTGTTTCTTTAGCTGAGGAATATCTGGCCGACCATTTTCCGACATTTCCTGTACTGCCCGGTGTATTACTTCTGGAGGGGCTGATAGAGTCGGCATCTTGGCTTGTACGCCGGACGGAAAATTTCGCTCACAGTATGATATTGCTTGAACATGCAAGGAATGTAAAATATAAAAGTTTCCTGGCGCCTGCTTCCCAGATAGAATATACAGTTGAGGCCAGGGTTATCGAGGAAAACATAAGCAGCTTTACTGGTATTGGCTCCTCGGATGGCGTAAGGATTGTTGAAGCAAGATTCGGTTTGAGACATTTTAATCTGGCCGACCGGGATTCGGCAATGGCTGCTGTCGATGCCAGAGTTATTGAAAATATGAAAAAACGATGGGAACTGTTGAGTTAATTTATAGTTGGCAGTTGCATAGTTAATGGACGAAATATCAAAAGGACTATTATACAGTTTGAGAATACTGGAGGTAAATAAGTATGGCAATGGATCGGGACGAAATTATACAGCAGGTTCAGGAAGTTCTGGTTGATGCGTTGGGCGTTGACGAAGATGAGGTTACAGCCGAAGCGACCTTAATGGGAGATTTGGGAGCTGAAAGCATCGACTTTTTGGACATAGTGTTTCGATTGGAAAAGGCATTCGAAATAAAAATCCCGCGGGAAGAATTATTCCCCGCTGAGAATTTAATGAACAATCCCGACTTTGTTCAGAACGGCAAATTAACTGAAAAAGGACTTGCCGAATTACGAGAGAAGATGCCTCATACCGATATTACAGCCTTTGTGGACGACCCTGACATTAACAAGTTGGGTGATCTGTTCACGGTTAATGCGATTGTAAATTACGTCGAAGGCAAGCTGAATGCTGCTTAAATAATGTAAAGTCCTCGAAGCTGTGAACAGCAGGATGTCTGTAAATGCGTTGGATTTGGATAGATAAATTTATTGAGTTTCAAAGCGGCCGGCGTGCCGTAGCGCTAAAGAATGTAACCCTTGCCGAAGAGCATTTGCACGACCATTTTCCCGGATTTCCCGTTATGCCGGAATGCTTAATGATTGAGGCGATGGCCCAGACATCAGGCATACTCGTCGGCCAGGCGAAGGATTTTCAGGAAAAAGTCATCCTTGCGAAGATAAAAAAAGCCGTCTTTTTCGACTATGTAAAACCGGGCGATACGCTAAAATTAGCAACGGAAATAGATTCTATTGCCCCGGAAGCCGCAAGCACAAGCGGTAAAATTACCTGTGCAGATAAGTTAATTGCCGAGATAGATTTAATGTTCAGCCATATAGACCAGAATCTGGCGGGCAAAGAGTTTCCTGAAGAAAACTTTGTGTTCACTGCTGAAGCATCGGTATTCGAATCACTTTTGCGAGATGTGGTCTCAGGTAGCGCCGGTTCCGGCGCCGATGCGGAGCAAAAATGATGAATTCGGCTCGCGTAGTAATAACCGGCCTTGGTGCCGTAAATCCCCTGGGACTAACCGTAAACGACACATGGGCGGCTCTATGTGTCGGTAAGTGTGGAATAGACAAAATTACAGCATTTGATCCTGTTGGCTTTAGCTGCAAGTTAGCCGGCCAGGTTCCCGATTATAAAATTCGAGATTATGTACCGAAGACATTTCGCAAAGCTGTTAAGCTGATGTCCCGGGATATTGAACTGGCGATCATAGCGGCAAACGAAGCATTGACCGACAGCGGCCTTATTACAAAGGGCATCGATCCGGAAAACATCAATGTAAATCCTGAGCGTGTGGCAATCAATCTGGGGGCGGGCCTTATAAGCTGCGACCTCGTTGAGCTTGCTCCTGCGGTCGCTGCAAGTATCAATGACGGTAAATTTGACATTCGTAAGTGGGGAAAAGAAGGCCTTGAAATGGTAACGCCTTTATGGCTGTTGAAATATCTTCCCAACATGCTTGCCTGCCATATAGGCATCATTCACGATATTCAGGGGCCGAGCAACTCTATCACCTGTGCAGAAACCTCTGCGCATCTGGCAATAGCTGAAGCTGCGCAGATTATCGCTCGCGGTGCCGGCGATATTGCCCTTGCCGGCGGTGCTGAGGCGAAGGTTAATCCGATAGTTATGATTCGCCAGTGCCTGCTCAAAAGAGCTACCGATCAAAACAATGATGAGCCTGCATCGGCCTGCAGACCTTTTGACGCTGATGCCAAAGGCTCAGTTTTCGGTGAAGCCGCCGGTATAGTCATATTGGAAAATCTTGAAAATGCCGAAAAGCGAAGTGCAAAAATTTTAGCTGAAATTGTTGGAATCGGTCAAAGCAATAATATTAATCCTCAATACGAACATCTTGAGCCGGATGGTAAAGGCATTGAGATTGCAATCAAAAAGGCGATGGCTGATGCTCAGATAGGGCCCGATGATTTAGATTTGATTATCCCGCATGGCACGGGAATACCAGCCGATGATTTGGCCGAGGCAAAAGCTATCCAAACGGCTCTCGGAGAAGCGGCAAAACGAACGAGCGTCTGGCCGACCAAGAGTATGCTCAGCAACACAGGCGCTGCAAGCGGAGCGGTTGACATTATCGCTGCAGTCTGTGCTATGGCTGAAGGCAAAATACCTCCTGCGAAAAACTGCGACAGGCGAGCCGACGGTTGTGATTTGAATATTTCAGATAAGCTCCAGGAAAAAAAGATTCGTTATGCACTTTCCTGCAGCTATACATACGGCGGACAAACAGCCGCAGTAATATTGAAAAATTTTGATGGCGAGGTAGTTAACTAAATGGCAGAAAACGTCACTACTGAGCGAGTTGTAATAACCGGAATGGGCACCGTTTGTCCTTTAGGCCACAGTGTGGAATCTCTCTGGCAGGCAATATTAACGGGCAAGAGCGGCGTAGCTAAAACCACTATTTTCGATGCCTCAACGTTCCCTACTACTTTCGATGCCGAAGTCAAAGATTACGATTTTGCGAAATATACTAAAAATCCGAAGCTGCATGAGCATGGCAATCGCGGCTCCGGCTTTGTCATCGGCGCTGCGGCCCAGGCCTGTAAACAGGCCGGGATTGATGTTGAAACAATAGAACCGGCAGACTCAATAGAGCGAAGCAGATTAGGCATATATCTCGGTGCAGGTGAAGGCTCTGTTGACAACGATGTATTTTTCGCCGCGATTGTTGAAGCATGGGACGCGGATAAAAACGAAATGGACTGGGGCAAATGGGCGCAGGTCGCTTTCACAAGAATGGATCCGATGTGTGAGCTTGAGCAGGAGCCGAATATGCCCGCTGCTCATATAGCTATGCTCACGGGTGCTCGCGGCCCGACGAGAAGCTGTCTGACTGCATGCGCAGCCAGCACTCAGGCAGTTGGTGAAGCAACCATGATGATTCGCAGAGGTGATGCGGATATAATGATAGCAGGCGGTGCGCATTCGATGATACATCCGCTGGGCCTTATGGGCTTTAATCGTCTTACTGCCCTGTCGACGAGAAATGACAGTCCCCAAACAGCATCGAGGCCGTTCTCTGCGACCAGAGATGGCTTCGTTCTCGGTGAGGGCGCAGCTATTCTCATTCTCGAATCCCTCAGCTCAGCGAAAAAAAGAGGCGTTGAAATATTAGCTGAAGTTGTCGGTTACGGCAGCAGCGCCGATGCGTTCAGAATAACCGATATGCATGAAGAGGGTAGAGGTGCCGCACAAGCGATGAACGCAGCGCTTGCTGATGCCGGTATCAGCTATAAAGACATAGATTACATAAACACGCACGGCACAAGCACCGCCGAAAATGATTCGATAGAGACCAAAGCCATAAAAGCAGTTTTCAAAGAGGAAGCAAAAAACACACCTGCCAGCAGTGTCAAGAGTATGCTTGGCCACCTGATCGGGGCCGCTGGTGCGGCCGAATTGATTACTTGTGTACTTGCAATAAGAGACAATATCCTGCCGCCGACAATGAATCTGAAGGATCCTGACCCTGAGCTTGATTTGGATTATGTGCCTCACGAGCCCCGGAAATGCCAGGTTGATATAGCAATGAATGAGTCGTTTGGCTTCGGCGGACAAAATAATGTCGTAATTATTAAACGTTTCTCATAATTTACGATCCGGTGGCCGAACCTCGAACCGCGAAATATGTTTGACGTTATCTCCATGGGCTTGTACACTTCGCAGTATCCGGGAAGCCGGATGTTTCGGTTTTATAATCAAAAGGACAACGGCGAACTAAAAAGGAGTGAAAATATGAAAAAGTCAGTTATTTTAAATCTGGTTTTGTTTTTTTTAGCCGCGGTTTTTTGTGGATGTCAGACTCCTGTCGAAGGACCTTCCGATAAGGAGCTGATCAACACTACGATGACCGAATGGAAAGCTGCTTTTGAAGCCAGGGATTTAGACAGGTTAATGGCGGTGTTTTCTGATAATTACCTCTCTTCCACCGGGGGTGGCAAGGTTGCGATGCGTGAGCGCATGGCAGGTGCAATCGAGCGGGGCTCATTAGATAACGTTGAAATCAAAATAGAAAACGCCCAATTAACACTTGTAGGCGAGCAAGCCACATTCGGTCCTGTTGAATTTACTTCCGACCGAGGTACGTTAACAATAGAATACACACTGCAGAGAGAAGACGATAAATGGCTGATCACAGGCTCTAAGCGCCAGGAAAACAGTTAGAGTACAGCCCCTGAACTATGCACGATTATAACAAGCTGATAAAAGACTGCCTGATATATATTGATAACCTGATTAGTAATACCGAAATACCATGATTGATATTAAACAAATACGCGAAAATCCCGAGAAGTTTAAGAAAGCCGCCAAAGATAAACACTTCAATGTCGATATCGACAGATTACTCGATTTGGATTCGCGGCTTTTGTCGATGAAAAAAGAACTTCAGGATATTTCCACCGACAAAAACCGTATCGGCAAGTCAATTCCAAGACTCTCAGACGATGAAAAACAATCTGCACTATCGCAGCTTTCACAATTGAAACAGCGGGAAGCCGAATACGACGAAGATACTAAGAAGCTTCAGCCGGAATTTATTGAGCTAATGCAGCAGGTGCCTCAGCCGACCGACGATGATGTGCCGTTGGGTAAAGATGATACGGAAAATATCGAGATAAGGAAAGAAGGCCAAATCCGGCACTTTGATTTTGAACCCAAAGACCATCTACAACTGGGTCTGGCTTTGGGTATGGTAGATATCGAACGGGGCGTAAAATTGGCCGGCACCAGAAACTACTTTCTCAAAGGTGACGGAGCTTTATTGCATTGGGCGGTCCTGCGGTTTGCGATGGACTATATGGTCGGCAAGGGTTATGTCCCCATGTCGGTGCCGCTTCTTATGAAGGACGAGGCGATGAAAGGCACCGGTTATTATCCCGGCTCTGAAGAACAGACCTACCGAATGGAAAAGGACCAGCTCAATCTTGTGGGTACCGCAGAGGTCCCCCTGACAGCTTTTCGTATGGGCGAGATAATAAGTGCAGAGGAACTGCCTTTGAAGTATGTGGCGCAGTCGAGCTGTTTTAGGCGCGAAGCCGGAGCCGCAGGCAAAGACACTTACGGACTTTATAGAATCCATCAATTCGACAAGGTCGAGCAGGTGGTAATTTGCGAAAACAGCGTAGAAGAAAGCAATAAGTATCACAAAGAGATTTTAGCCAATGCTGAGGCGGTCATGCAGGCTCTGGAATTGCCCTACCGTGTTGCAAATGTCTGCACCGGTGATCTCGGCAGGGGTCAGGCGAAAAAATTCGACATTGAGGCATGGATGCCCTCACGCAAAGCCTATTGTGAAACACATAGCGCAAGCAAATTCTACGAGTTCCAGGCAAGACGAATGAACCTTCGCTACAAAAATCCCGCCACAAAGAAGAATGTTTTCTGTCACACCCTGAACAACACTGTTATCGCGTCACCTCGAATACTGATACCTATCCTGGAGCTTTACCAGCACTCCGATGGTTCCATAACAGTCCCCAAGGCCCTGCGGCCATATATGGGCAAAGAAACAATTAAGAAAAAATAACTGAAGGAATCCGATTATGACTAAGGAAGAGATTCTTGAATTCGTAACAAAAAACCCGGTCTTCAGTCTTGCTACTGCTGACGGTAATCAGCCTCACGTTCGTCTAATTATGTTGTATCGGGCCGATGAAGATGGGATTATCTTTTGTACCGGCCGGGACAAAGATGTAAATAAGCAGTTGTCCAAAAATCCCGCTGTCGAGCTTTGCTTTTTTAATTCTGATCAAAGCTGTCAGGTACGAATCGCCGGTAATGTCGAGATGCTCGACGATTTGGAACTTAAAATGCAGATCGTTGAACAATTCACTTTCTTAAAACCCTGGGTCGAGAGCGAGGGCTACGAAATCTTAATTCCGTTTTGCCTCAAAAACGGCAAAGCCATTGCCTGGACAATGGAAACAAACTTAGAACCAAAAAAATACATACAGCTTTAGTAAATTTCCCTTGAGTTTTACCTCTTTAGTCTGTAGTCTATTCGGCCATGGACGAGATACAGAGGAAATTAGCGCAGATAGACCGGCAATTAACCGGCATTAATCTTCATAAGCGAATCATAAGCACCTGCCCTCTTGTATTTGTCGCAACAGGTCTCATAACCGGAATTCTAATGCAGAGCATTTTGCTTGAGCCGCGGCTTCTCCGGCTCTGGCTGATACTATTGTCACTGTGCTCGCCTGCGGCGGTTGTATTTTTTGTTATCCAGACAAAGGGCAAGTTGAGCGATTATACACCTGTGCTCTTAAGCTCTACTGCTCTGGTTTGTTTTCTGTGTCTTGGTGCGATTCGGCTGATAAGCTTTCAGCAGCCAAAACCAAATGATATTCGTAACCTCCTTGCTGATGAGTCGAAACTGGCGGCCATTCGAGGAATGATTATGACCGAGCCGTATGTTAACAAAAATCAGAACTGGAAATTCGCAAGATTCAAACCCGGCGATCCATCGAGTAGTTTTTACCTAAAACTCAGAGAGGTCGAATCTACAGATGGATGGGCTAAGGTTGCCGGCACTGTTCGAGTGTATGTAAGTGAGCCTGTTCTGGATTTGAAAGCCGGCGATTCCATACAGGCATATTGCCAGCTTGACAGATTCAGCCCCCCTACCAGTCCCGGCCAGTTTGATACGGCAAAATATCTGGCGAGGAAAAATATCTTTGTCGCCGCATTTGTAAAATCAAGGGACGGCATCAAATTGCTGCAAAACGCCCCCGCTCCTTTGTTTACAAAGCTAAAAAACAGGATAAGACAATCGGCTTCCCAGGCATTGCTGGATACTCTCTCGCCGGAAGAGTCGAACCGTGGTTTGCTGGAAGCTTTGCTGTTGGGTTATAGAGGCAATATCGATAGTAAAACTTACACGGCATTTCGTAAAACCGGCCTCCTGCACTTTATCAGCCTGTCGGGGATGCACCTGGGTATTTTGATAGGAATGGTCTGGTGGCTGTGTAAAACAGCGGGTTTAATGAAGCCGGCGCGGGCGGTCATTTGTTTAATTGTTTTAGCTGTATTTTTGTTAATTGTACCGCCGAGAGCACCTACGGTAAGGGCGGCTATTATTTGCTGCGTTTTCTGCGTATCATTTCTTTTTCGAAGGCATTCCAATCCCATTAACACATTATCATTAGCGGCAATAATTCTTTTGCTTATAAGACCTACACACTTATTCGAGGCAGGCTGGCAACTCTCTTTTGGTACGGTGCTGGGAATTGTTCTTTTAGCAGGCCGAATCCACTTCTTTATGTACGAAAAAGTGACGGGTTTGTCCTGGCGTAAGAAAAAGCAGAAGACAAAACTGTTTTTCTATGTAATTTCAAAATCGGGCACATATTTACTGAGCCTGTTTTCCATGGGGCTTGCCGCATGGCTGGGCGGTGCGGGTATTTTATTGTATCATTTTTACACAATCACACCTCTGACGAGCATTTGGACATTGCTGGTTTTTCCTTTCGTGAGCTTGATTCTGATATTGGGATATTTGAAGATAATCTTATTTTTCCTTTTACCAATATTAAGTACCGTCCTGGGAGCTATAGTCGCAATTCTCTCTAACGGGCTTATTTGGATAGTGGAACTTATCTCAAAGCTGGAAATGTCACAAATTTTAATAGGCCGGGTTCCGCTCATGCTGGTCATTTTCTATTACGGTATAATTATTTTTACCGGCTATGTATATTTTCGGCGGCGTACTATGGCTAAGAAAGTAATTTGCACGTTGATGTTTTCAGCACTGATTGTAGGTCTGGGTGCTCTGAAATGGCAAAGGACTCATACGAATGATTTGATCATCACCTTTCTTGACGTTGGTCACGGCCAGACAATATTAGCTCAGCTTCCCGGCAAGGCCAACATTTTATTTGACGCCGGCTCTCGGAGCAGAAGCGATATTGGCAGCCGAGTTGTCAATCCCTTCTTAGATTACAATGGGATAAATAAAATCGATGCCTTTTTCATCAGTCACAATGATACAGACCATATCAATGGAATACCCGAGGTCATAGAACACTGTAAGGTCGGCTGTGTTTACACTAATAATGGCTTTTTTGGCGGGACTGAACTCGGGGGCACAGAAAAATATCTCAACGACTATTTAATAGGAAAGGATTTAACAATTAAATCCTTGAACGATGAATTGAATTTAAAAAGCAGTGCTAATCTTCAAATGCTCTGGCCAAACGAAGAGGCTTCTAAGAATAAAGACTTGGGAGATAATGATAAATCACAGGTTTCTTTGATAGAATTTGCCGATAAGAAAATACTTCTATGCTCAGACATTGAAAAATTTGCACAACAAGAGCTTTTCCGGCTGTATCCGGACCTGAAAGCAGATATTGTTTTCGTCCCTCATCATGGCTCGGTTAGTACCTTAGAGGATGATTTTTTGACCAAATTAGAACCGGATATTTTAATATACAGTTGCGACCGAACTCAATACGAAAGACATTCACGTATAATTAAGAAAGATGATAGAACTGAGTCGTTCTATACTTCTAAGCATGGAACAATTGTTGTTTGTGTCAGCAGAGACGGTTTGATAAGCACTAAAACATTTATGTCTAAGTAGAAGAAATACGCCTTATTGGTTTTACAGATCCAATGTAAAATCGTGCTTTGTATAACATTGGTATTGTGTAACACATTTCACACAATACCCAGCGTCACCTCATATGCACCACGATTTCGACTCTCCGGTTTTTTGCTTTACCGCTGGAACTTGAATTGGAAGCTACGGGCTGGCTTTGCCCTCGGCCGGTTGCCTGAATTTTTTCTTCCGAAATTCCCTTTTTAACGAGGTATCTAACTACGGAAAGAGCGCGTTGAGCGGAAAGTTCCCAGTTGTCCTTCCACTTTGATTTTTTGATTGGATCTGTGTCGGTATGGCCGACAACGTCAATTTGTTTGCTGGCGTATTTGTCACGCAATACCGAATATATATGGTCAAGCTCTGTACTGGTTGCTCTTTTTAATACGGCTTTTCCCGAATCGAACAATATTGCATTCGGCAGTGTTACTGTAATCGTTCCCTTGGAAGGATCGAGTGAAACATCGTAGCCTTCTCCGAAGCCTGTCACATCACCGGGAGTTTTACTGCGTTCTTCAATTTGCCTTTGAAGCTCTTCAATTGTCATCTGGTCTTGTGAAATGCGGTCGGCAAGCTGGCCTTTCTCTCCTCTTTCGCGTTCGAGCAAACCTTTTAGATTCTCATGCTCGACGCTCAGGGCTTGATATTTTTTCTGCCAGTTAGTACAGCCGGGTAAAAGAACAAGTGCTGCAAGACAAGTCAGCAGAGCAACTGTTTTTTTGTTTGTAGTCCGCATTGTTTATCTCCTTATAATGTTGAGTTTATATTTCCAGATTCAATGTTCAAACACAAAACTCATGTACTCTCGAATCCAATCATGTAGAATAATAACAACAAATATACCTAAAGACAAGAATGGACCATAAGGAATTTGTTTAATTTTTTTAAAAAACATCTGAAAACCCGCCCAGGTCAGACCAAAGAATGGTGCTGCAAAGAACGCAACCACAACGTAAACCGGCCCTATTACCGCCCCTGCCGCTCCCATAAGATGCACATCGCCGAGCCCCATTGCTTCTTTTCCGAAGGCCAGCGTGCCGAAAATTCTGATACACCAGACAATCCCGCAACCCACAAAATAACCCCAGATACTGCCCAGAAGTCCTGCAATAGCAGGATGTTGTAAAAAATTCTCCCACCAGTTACCTACTGCTGCAGATTCTCTGACTATCCAAAAGCACACAACCGAACAGATGATTATCGGAAGCAGAAAAATGATTTCCCTGCATGCCTCCAGACGATGATTAAACTGCTCTTCATCAGGCTCTTGAGACTCATCGGCCATATTGTTTGGTTTTTCAAGATTTTCATGTGTACTATTTTGAGATTCTTCCGAATCCTCTGGTTCATAACTTCTCTTTAGAACACCGCTAACCAGCAGCACGAGGGATATAACCAGCCCCGCCGTTGCTCCCACTGCCAGTGCACCCGTATTAACCGAGGCGCTCGGTAAAAGCGAATACGCACGAATCAGGGCGGGATCAATGATATAAACGCAGACTGCTGAACCAATGAATCCGGCTGCGGTTACTAACCAGCAAATAGATAGTGGAATAATCCAAAGCTCCAAATCAATAGCAGATGCGGCAATGAAAGCTCCCAGCATAATTATGTGAATTAGATAAATAAACCAGCCGCCGGCATCTAATCTGATACCGTCTCGCAAATTAAACTGGAAATACAAAATGAAAAGGCCGAGAAAAACCAGCCCGGTCAGCAGTTCGATTATAAAATAACGTGGTGAAATAGAGGCTTTGCAATACCGGCATTTCTGCCCCAAAAACAGCCATGAAAACAGTGGTATATTATCGTAAAAATGAATATGCTTGCCGCAGGCCGGGCAGGCTGAAGGCGGAGTTACCAAAGACTTATCACGAGGTAAGCGATAGATAACGACATTCAGAAAGCTGCCTATACAACAGCCGAACGCAAAAGTAAATACAAACCAAATCCAGTATGGTACTGCCACAATGCCTCCTTTGCAAAAGCAGTACATAATGCACTAATTTTTTGTGCTCTTATGCTTCTTACTATTGACAACAGCGGCCACTTTCGCCGGTAAGCCGAAAAGACGTATAAAGCCGGTCGCGTCGGTTGGGTCATATTCGGCGCCCATCTTAAAGCTGGCCAGGTCGGTATTATACAAACTGTACGGGCTTTTTATACTGGCCGGTGTGCATTGCCCTTTGAACAGTTTCATCTTAACTTCGCCGGTAACATTCCGTTGTGTAATATCTACAAATGCATCAATCGCTTCACGCAGTTGACAGAACCACAAACCGTAATATACCAGTTCAGCATATTTAAGCGCAACCTGTTGTTTATAGTGTAAAGTTTCCCTGTCAAGTGTCAGGCTTTCCACGGCATCGTGAGCTGCCATAAGAATTGTACCACCAGGAGTCTCATACACGCCGCGTGACTTTATGCCTACCAGACGATTCTCGACAAGGTCAGCCTGCCCAACACCGTGTTTTCCGCCGAGTTTGTTCAATGTTTCAATCAACCTCACGCCGCTTGTGAGCTTGCCGTTAAGCTTTACCGGGATTCCTTCAAAGAAACCTATTGTTACATAGTCCGGCTGGTCAGGAGTTTTCGAAACCGGCTTGGAGATAACAAAAAGATTGTCCTTCGGCTCATTGGCCGGATCTTCAAGGTCGGCTCCTTCATGGCTGATATGCCAGAGATTGCGGTCACAGGAGTAGATTTTCTTCTTTGTCTGGTCGATCGGAATTTTGTGTTTTTTGGCATAATCAACCGCCGCTTCACGGGAAGTCAGTTCGAATTTAGGGTCTTTCCATGGGGCGACGATTTTCAGTGATGGATCCAGTGCCATAAAGGTCAATTCGAATCGTACCTGGTCGTTCCCTTTGCCGGTTGCTCCGTGGGCCACGGCTGTGGCACCTTCAGCTTGGGCAATTTCCACCTGATGCTTGGCGATTAAGGGCCGGGCCACACTGGTCCCTAACAGATACTTTTTTTCATAGACAGCGCCTGCTTTTAACATCGGCCAGAGGTAGTCCTGGACAAATTCTTTGCGCAGATCCTTGACTATGCACTTTACCGCCCCGCTCGCCAGAGCTTTACGTTTAATGCCGGTCAATTCATCGCCCTGTCCTAACTCGGCCGCAAACGCTATTACCTCATAACCGTAGGTTTCCTTGAGCCACGGCAGGATAACACTCGTATCCAGCCCACCGCTATATGCCAACACTACTTTTTCCGGTTTTTTACTTTTACTCTTGGCCATTCAGTTTGTCCTTAATGAATTTACGTCTATAATTCCAGGGCATCGCGTGCTGCATTACGAAATCGATGGCAGCGATGTTGGGCTTCGATTGCTGATTCGCCAGGATAGCGAAAAGTTACGGCGAAGTCCGAAAGGTACGCAAGGTCTTCTCGGAAGCTCTCCCACTTTGGTTCAACTTCAAGAATCTGATCGAGTAAAGCAACCAGGTCGTGGATTTTGCTGAAGGTAATATCAACCTCACAAAGCCGGGCTTTTAAATATTTTTCGGCGCATTGTTGTGCATGAAAACAGATACCGTCATAGTTGGGATTATCTGTCACCTGGCACTCACGCTCCATCATAGCAAAATCTCCTTCGTCCTTGGCGACCCACTCAGCGGTCATCGGCTTCATAGAGCACCTTTCCTTCTTCAAGAATCTCTCGCATAAAGTCGTCACCCATTTCTATTCGCTGGCGCACCTTTTCAGATGTACGAACGAGCAGGTCTATGGGGAATCCTGGTCGAAGCTTCATCCTGATTTCTACCGATTTATCCGCACTTCTGCCCTTAAAAGGTCCAACGACCAGCAGATCCACATCCGAATCTTCGGTGACAGTGCCTCGCGCATAAGAGCCAAACAGTATTACCTTTTCAGCACCAAACTCTATGCCAATTCTCCGGCCGAACTCTTCTATTTTGTTCATCGCCACCATTAAAAAACACTTTCACTACCAGCAAATGTCATTTCTTCACATCAATGCAAATACAACTTGTCATTACTGCAAGACCCGTCCTAAGCAAAGTCGAAGGAACAGGAGTCCATTTTACCCACCGCTTTTAATATATCAACAATCATTGCCACAGAGCAACAATTAAATTGTGAAATGACGCAATGATAGTGCCCTGCAAAGCCTTTCTTACCTGACTTAGCTTGTGATAATTTCTAATAGCCCAGCTTTTTTCCTGTCATATTCTCAATTTCAACTCTTATGATTACCGTGTTCTTAATAGATTCTTCCGGATATTTAAAAAAACCTTCGAGATAATTCTGCATTATAATATTAAATGCTTTGCGTTTTGATTCGATGTCGTCTATAAGTTCGGCCTTGCCGAATCCGATAACACTTCTATATTTCATAGTGCAGTTACATGCTTTTTTCCCTTTAACAAGTTCCTGGTCTATGTCTATCTCAAAACAGACATTGTTGTTTTTTCTGAGTATATCCAGCTTCTTACCTTCACGAGCGGTATGAAAAAATATGTTATTATCTTTATACCCAAAGCAAAGAGGAACAATATATGGCCGCTCGTTCTCGGATAAAGCCAGTCGGCATACTTGCCCCTTGTGGATAATATCTTCTATAGAAGCAATATCGTTTATTTCCTGGTCTTTTTGCCGCATGAAATTCCCCCATGAAGCTGTTATTCATTGTTCCGGTTTTGGAAGCAGTATGTTGCTGAATTGTCTTGATATTTCAATAACCTCATTCATCTCTGCAGAAGTGACTGGAGACCAATCACCGGGGTATCTTGTCTCAACCCCATGAACGGTCAGTTTATCTGATGAGTCAGACAATTGGGAAAGTTCTGGTACGAATGGCTCAGCCAGTTGGATCAATCTTCGCAAATCATGGGTTTTAGGTGCTTCTATATCATGGTAGGTAAGGAAGGCTTTAAGTAATTTTTCAACAAATTGCTGACAATGAAAACAAACTGTATCAGCCGGGCATTGCTTGCTTGTTAAAAGTATCTCCACCGCCGTCCAGTCATTTTGCGCCTTGACTTTCCATTGTCGCACGAGTTCACGGGTATCATCGTTCATAGAGAATTCTCCCGTATTTATCAGCGAAATAAACGATATGATTGACTACCGACCGCCAGCGGTTATATTCCTCTGGAGTTTTTACAATAATATCAAACGAAGCAGGAGCATCTGCTATTAACCGCCTGGCAGCACAGTAACGTTGACGTGGGGCAAGATCAGTTTTTGCCACCACCAGCAGGTCAACGTCAGAATCCTTTGTGACCGTGCCTTCCGCATAAGAACCGAATAGTATTACCCGTTCAGCGCCAAACTCAATCCCAATCCGCCGGCCAAACTCTTCTATTCTTTCCATCGCAACCATTATGAAATATCCATATCAGCAATTCTTTACTAAGCAGCAATGATGACACCTTCACGTCGGGCAATCTCAAGAATCGGACGGCACTGGTCGGTTTCCCATTCTTGTTCTCCGCAGGGAATAGGCTCTATACGATTGTCCGCTGAAATAGTCGCTTGCCAGAGCTTTTCTATGAGGGACACTTCACAAGCTCTATCAAATTCCGGTGCAATTACAATCAAATCAATATCGCTAAATTCATTAGCATTGCCTCTTGCAAAGGAACCAAAGAGAACAAGCCGGCTGGTATGAATACCTAATTCATCCAACGCCTTAATATAACGCTGTAGAGCAGTCATAATTGTGCTTTCAACCATTTGAGTATCTCTCCAGCTAAGTCCATTTTTTCTTTGGTAGTCTTCGAATCTAATATAATCTTCGCAGAGTCTGGATAACGACCTTTCAGTTGATATACGTCAAAGCTGCGTAAAAAGCTTGTTTGCTCATCGTCAAGTGATAACTCAGCCTTTTCAGCAAGACGAACAAGATTGTGAAAACGTGGTGGAATATCATTTGTCTGCCGCGTCACATGCGCTTTGAGCATCTTTTCAATTGCAAGATGAGCAAAGAAAAGACAATGTCGAAAATGACCTTTTTCCAGCAAGGATTGAGCCGCTGCGAAGTCCTCATCACTGCTTGTCTGCCAGTATTCAATTTGTTTTTGAGCATCAACCATATTTAACTAATAATACCGGCAATGTCCACAGCAGAGCAACAATTAAATTGTGAAATGCCAATACTAACTGGATATGACTAAATCCATTCCACCGTAAACTGGCCATTTTTGTATCCTTCGGCTAATCTACAAAACTTGACCTGTGGTAACAGTATCCTATCAAATGTGTAATTGGGATTTGGATGAAGGCAACCTAATACATTCGGTAAGTCTGAACTAAATCCACAAAGCAATACTGCTGAAACGGGATTCCTTGCATGTTCAATCCAATTTATCGAATTCTTTTTAGGTCGAATAAATGCTGAGTTTTCTAATCGAGTGCTTTCATATGTATCTCCAACCTTCTTTCCAGTTTTAGTGTTAACTGATCCTGTAATATATGTAGTTCCTGTTAGCAATTCCTCAACAGCCAACTCATAAATACAACAAACACTCGCTTTGGAATGCAATGTAGCTATTACAACAATACAAGGAGCTTTTACTTTTCTACATTGCTTAACCTTTTTAGAAATCTCTGAACGAAATTTTTCTGTCATATCCTGATACGCGGTATCATCAATATCGGGACTATCAGTTGGATATAAACCACTTTCTTT
>JAVVFI010000072.1:0-16839 GCA_032250555.1 Sedimentisphaerales bacterium | reverse complement strand
CGATATAGATTTCAAGGCAAAAGGTAAAAGCAATTTAGCGGTTTATAATGTTACTCTTGGAAGTCTTGTTGGCTTCCAGTCAGAAAAACAGCGACTTAATCTTAATGGCGTTGAAGTACAGAAGACTTATGCGAATCTCGGCTATGGTATTACAGACAACCTGGAAGCATTCCTTCGGCTCGGTGCGGCGGATGCCGATTGGAGAGATGACGGAGATACACATTTTAGCTTTGGTTTGCGTACAGGAGTGACCTTCTACAAAAAGGATGCTCTTCAATTAAGTGCGCTGGCTCAATACAGTTGGGCTAAGTCCGAGTTTGATTCGCTGCCTTTGACGACTGTGGTGAGCGGTACCTCATATCCACTTTTAATGTCGGGAAAGCTTAGTATGCATGAGATACAAATTGCGATGGGCCCGACATACGATCTGACCGATAATTTCTCGCTTTACGGCGGTGGATTTTTCCATTTGATGGATGGTACGCTCGACTTCAAAGGCAGTGCAACTACGGTGGGTATTCCACAATTTAGATATGATTTGGACAACTCGTATGATATAGACCAGGTTTCAGAGCTTGGTGTGTATATAGGCGCCCGGATTAAAACCGCAAATGATATTTCCTGTAGTATCGAATATCAGCATACTAACACGGCTGAGGCGATTGCTATGCGGCTTCTATGGAAATTTTAGAACAGCAATTATTTTTATCCTCATTCTCACACATATTCATACCTACATGCTATTTTGCGCTTTTTACTATTTGACACTATTGAAAAATGCGCCGGAACTGCTATAATCCCGCTGGGTAGCTATGAGTGACAGAGAACAATTTGAAAGCGTTGGCGAGGGATTATTGATAAGAGCGCCTGCCAAAATCAACTTAAGTCTGCTTGTAGTGGGGCAGCGTTCAGATGGATTCCACGAATTAGAAACGATAATGGCCAAGGTCAACTGGTATGATGAAATCCTCATCGAACCGGGACAAAAGGCCGGCATCGAACTCCTCTGTAAAGGGCCGCACTGGGCGCCGACGGGAAAAGAAAATCTTGTCTATCGGGCTGCGGAATTATTGCTTAACAATTACGGCCTGAAGACTGATGTCAAAATCACACTGACAAAAAATATTCCCGCCGGCTCAGGGCTCGGCTCGGCCAGCAGCGACGCGGCGGCAACCCTGATGGGACTGAGTAAATACCTTGACATAAAGCTTCCAAACGAACAGCTTGCCGAACCGGCGTCACAGCTCGGCAGTGACGTAGTTTTCTTTTTGAATGGGCCACTGGCATTTTGTACGGGAAAAGGCGAAAAAATTAAAAAATTAGAAGAAAATTTTAACTTCCTGGCTGTTCTGGTACTTCCATGCGTAAGTGTTTCTACTGAAAAGGTTTACGTTAATTACGAGCACAGTTACCCCCTTTATGAAAAGCTGAGTACTCAAATAAACGGCTATATGAAAAAAAACAGGATTGATTTAGTTGCGAAGATGTGCGCAAATATGCTTGAGAAAAGCTGTTTTCGTTTGGTGAAAAGCCTTGCCGAACTGAAGTCGGAAGTTGAATTGTTAGGTATTGGGCCATGCTGTCTAAGTGGTAGTGGTTCAACAATGTTTTGTCTCATTGAGAGCGGGGATGAAGAGATAGCCAGACAATACAAAAACAAACTTGAAGAAAAGATTGGCTGCAAAAGCATTATCGCCAGTAACAATAGATGGTAAACTTTATTAGTGAGGCAGAGAAAATGAAAATCACTGAGGTCAGAGTCAAGTTGGTGAACAACAAAGATGACAGGCTGAAAGCTTTTTGCTCAATCACGATGGACAATGAGTTTGTGGTTCGCGACATTAAGATTATCGAAGGTACGAATGGCTACTTTGTCGCTATGCCATCCAGGAAAATGAGTGACCATTGTGAAAAATGCGGAGGCAAAAACCATCTTAGAGCCAGGTACTGTAATAACTGCGGAGGGGCACTCCAGGACAACAGGGCCAAAAAGGATTTCAAAGGCAGAATGAAACTGCACGCCGATATCGCGCATCCGATAAACGCGGAATGCAGAAAAAGGATTCAGGAAAGAGTTTCTACTGCTTTCACAGAAGAGATGGAGAAATCAAAGCAACCCGGTTACAAACCTGTCGATCTGGATGAGCCGGACGATGATGTTCCTGAAATAGTCTCGTAGTAAAAGAGAATCCATTTTGCAGTAAATTGCGAAACTGGTTACTCTAAGGCAGTATTGCCAAACACAGACACACTGTCAAGAAGACACCTCTTGAGATTCATTTACTCTCAGATTGCCTTATCAGGTCTGGTGCAAAGCACCTCCTCATTTATGCGGTAAGGTCTTCGAGAACCTTATCGAGAGCAACATCCAGATATTCATTGAATTCGTATTTGCCTTCCGTAAGCTGCTGTCGGACGTCAAGAACTTTGTCTTTTCGCCCATCCGGCAGCGAAGCTATCTTTTTCAGCACTTTGCCAATAGGAGTAGTGTTTAGATTTTCAAGAATCTGCTCCATAATAAAATCCTTATCCGGAGCAAGGCTTTCGTCGACAGTATCCACTTGGCGATTTTGGCCATTAAAACGGCGGTTAGAATCGAAATCGGACATTCAGACTACCTTGCATGACAAGCTTCGAGGAAAAAAAATCCTTTTCCCCCCTCAAAGCTATTAACCACTATATATTGTGTATCCCCTTAATCCATTAGGAGGCCCAAATAACCTACTAATACTGGTATCGACAACAACGGCCTGAAAACTTTAGAAAAGTTTGACGTTCGGCTAACTTTTGTGAAGGGCAAAATTTACATTAATACAGAGCAAAGTAAAACATAACAGTATTAAAAACGGACTTTTTTAGAAGGCCTATTTTAACGACGAGGCTATCGATATGGGACTATGCAGAGAAATTAGGCAATATACCATATATAGTGATAGGCGAACAATTACTGTGCATAAGATAGCAGGTGTGGTTTGGGCAAATTTGATATACCGGAAGGCAAGGTTTATGCTTATGATTGGCCAAAATATTTTTCATTTTTTGAATCAAAATAAAAAGAATCGTTTTCTCTGACTAAGCGTAATTGTAACAGGATGGGTGGTTTTTAATATACAGACCTTATTATAGTATAGATGACGGGCGGGAATATAGAAGTGGCAATGAGCGAATTGAGTAAAAAGGTGCATTGTGATGCATAATCGTAGAGATTATTCTTGACGAGACAGTGCCTAATTCGGTAGAAATATAGAAGGTAATGTGTTCCTGCTAAAGTCGCTCATATTTTAGTTTTCGGTCTTCTTGCGGGTTCAGTTCCTGTTGTCTATCGAATAAGAGGAGGAATTATTGTGCATTACATTATGCGAAGTGCAGAGTTGGAAGGGCAACTCAGTTCTTTGCATATTAAGAGATTTATACATTTCAATTGACGACCGGTATTTTTATTAAGGAGGATTATGATGTCGAAGAAATTGGTCTATGTGGCTTTTTCTGTTTTTTGTCTCAGCTTAATTCAGACGAGCACATCTAACGCCGATCTCGTGGGCTGGTGGAGACTTGATGAGGGTTCCGGGCTTACTATCAACGATAGTTCCGGCAATGAACACCATGGTACGATTGAGGGAACACCACAATGGGGATTCGGCCCTGAAGGCTTTGGCGGAGCCCTGGACTTCAGCGATACCTCAGGAGCTTACTGTGGCGTCTTTGACCCGACAGGCGGAACGGGAACGTTTACTCTTACCTTGTGGTGTCTCTGGGATGGGAGCCAAAGTATACAGCACTTCTGTACTAAATCAAATGGATGGGGTGCAGATACCGCGATGTTCCAGATCGAAGTTAAGGGAGGCCACACTGATCCGGGGCGTGTTGACAGACTTCATCTTGCGTATCAAGGCGCTCCGCAGGCCGTCTTAAACCTTGTTCCCCATAATGAATGGGTACATTTAGCCCTGGTATTTGACGGGACTAATGCCACGGGTTATCGAAATGGTGTCGATGATGTGGGACCCCAGCCAACAGGCATCGGCCCTAATGTCGATGCCCCGATCATTATCGGTGCAAGCCATGCCGCTGAGGGCAGGACTTTCCAGGGGCTCCTCGATGACGTCCGTATCTTCGACGAGGCCCTTCCTGCCGGGCAGATTCAGGCTATTATGCAGGGTGGTGGTGATACATATCCATTTGCTTACGCACCTAATCCGGCCGATGGAGATTTGGTTACAGATGTATGGGCTAATCTTAGCTGGCGGGCGGGGGACTTTGCTGTCTCGCATGATATTTATATCGGTGAAAATTTTGACGATGTGGATAACGGTGCCGAAAGTACATTCATAGGAAACCAGGATGGGGCATTTGTTGTTGTCGGCTTTCCCGGATTCGCCTATCCGGAAGGTCTTGTTTCGGGTACAACTTATTACTGGCGGATTGATGAGGTAAATGACAACGAGCCGAACAGCCCGTGGAAGGGTGATGTCTGGAGTTTTAGCATTCCTCCCAAAACAGCATACTTTCCAAACCCTGCTAACGGTGCCGATTCTATAGCTCTTGATGCACGCCTTAGCTGGACGGCAGGTTATGGTGCAAAATTACACACCGTATATTTCGGAGATAATTTTGATGATGTTAACAATGCAGCCGGGGGACTTCCCCAGGGAGGTGTAACTTATACTCCCGGTCCACTCGAAATGGCTAAGACTTACTACTGGCGGATTGATGAGTTTGATATTGTTGAAACGCATAAAGGCAACGTCTGGAGCTTCACAACTGAGGGCGGTGTCTCAAGCCCGGAACCGGCTAACGGAGCGGTGGACGTAACACAGACACCTGTTCTGACATGGGCGCCGGGAGTCTTTGCTGATACGCATGAAGTCTATTTCGGCGCAGATACAGCCTCTCTGGAGCTTAAAGGCAGTGGAAACTTAGGTGAAGAAAGCTATGAACCCGGACAGCTTGAGTGGAATACTACATATTATTGGCGTGTTGACGAGGCCAATAACACCAACACCAACAGTCCGTGGACAGGCCCGCTCTGGAGCTTCACTACAGCCAACTTCCTTATCATTGATGACATGGAGAGCTACAATGACATTAATGAAGGCGAGCCCGGAAGCAATAGGATATATCTTGCCTGGATAGATGGATTCGAGAATCCGGCTGTAAATGGTTCTGTTGTCGGTAACTTAAATCCTCCAATTGCCGAACAGTCAATCGTTCACAGTGGTAATCAGTCGATGCCTTTTGCCTACGACAATGCCGTTGGTAAATCAGAGGCGACCTTGACATTAACTTCCAATCGTGACTGGACAATAGAAGGCGTCAACACATTGACGATTTGGTTCAGAGGCAGCGCGGGTAATGCTGCTGAGAATTTATACGTTGCTCTCAACGGTAATGCAAGGGTCGATCATGACGATCCTGATGCGGTACTGAAAACTTCCTGGACCCAATGGAATGTTGACTTGCAGGCATTTGACGATCAGGGTGTGAACCTTTCCGATGTAAATTCGATTACTGTTGGCCTAAGCTCGGGTAGCGGCGGGACAGGTATCATATACTTCGACGATATTCGTCTGTATGCACCGGTGCCGTAATTAACGAATTAGCTTTTAAAAGGAGGACATGGTTATGTCTAAGAAATCGGTTTGTTTTGTATTTGTGTTAGGTTTAGTTCTGACGAGCGCAGCCAGCGCTGCCGATCCAAATCTTGTCGGCTGGTGGAGGCTTAACGAGGGATCTGGTACCGTAGCAATCGACTCATCCGGCAACAATCTCAACGGTGAACTGGTGGACAGTCCGATTTGGGTCACCGGAATTCAAGGAACAGCTCTTCAGCTTATTGGAGGTAATCACGTCGCGGTGCCCGGCTATGAAGGCATACTGGGAACGTATGCACGAACCAGCGCAGCATGGATTAATGTAAACAAGACTTCGGCGAGCATCATTACCTGGGGACCAAGCGGGGAAGGAACGAAGTGGGTAATGCGCACTCACAACGGCCCTGCCTCCCTTCGCCTTGAATGCGGACGGGGCAATACCTATGGCACCACCGACCTGGTGGATGGTGAATGGCATCACGTTGCAGCGGTGCTTGAAGATGACGGTTCGCCGGACGTAAGTGAAATCAAACTCTATGTGGACGGTAAGCTGGATCCAATCGATCCCGGAGGAACCCCCAGATTAATGAACACCTCCAGCGGAGGAGAATTTCGGATTGGTTATGACCTGAACAATACGGGCAGAACATTCGACGGGATGATAGACGATGTGCGAATTTACGACCGCGCGCTGAGTGCCGATGATATTCAAGCGTTAATAGACAATCCGGGGGGAACGGTAACACAGGCGTTGTCGCCCGATCCTGCAGATGGCGTCATTATTGACGAAACATGGGTCAATCTGGGCTGGACTCCGGGTGACCTCGCTGTTTCTCATCAGATTTACATTGCGGATAATTTTGATGACGTGGACAGCGGAGCAGAAAGCGCATTCCAGGGCAGCCAGGCCACAACTCCTTTTACATTAGGCTTTCCGGGATTTGCATTTCCCGATGGTCTTGTTCCCGGAAAGACTTATTATTGGCGAATCGATGAGGTTAATGATTTCGAACCTGAGAGCCCCTGGAAAGGCAACATTTGGAGCTTCAGCGTTCGACCCAAAACCGCCTGGCATCCTATTCCGGCCGATGGAGCACTGTTTGTGGCATCTGATGCGAGCCTGTCCTGGGATCCGGGAGTGGGAGGAGCCCTGTACTATGTGTATTTCGGCGAAAACTTCGAAGATGTAAATAGTGCTGCTGGCGCTGCTCCAATAATAGCGAATATGTATGAGCCCGGCCAGCTCGGACAGGGCAAGACTTATTACTGGCGCGTTGACAGCTCTGACGGTCTTGAGGTTCATAGGGGCAAGGTCTGGAGTTTCACCACGGCTGTGCCGGGTGGCGGGCTTATAGGCGAATACTTCAACACCATGATCCCAAGCGGTCAGCCCGTTCTCAAGCGGACTGAGCCCTTGATTGATGTTGACTATGGTACCAGCTCGCCGGAGCCAGATGTAGTTGATGAAGACTTCTTCTCGGCGCGCTGGCGGGGCGAAGTACAGGTTGCTTTCTCAGAAGTTTATACGTTCTATACGCGTACGAATGACGGATCGAGATTGTGGATTGACGATAAGTTAATCGTCGACAAGTGGGCGTGGGTAAACAGGGTTGTTGATACCCGCGGCGAGCCTATCGAACTTGTTGCCGGAGAGAGATACAGCATTAGGATGGAGTGGTTCAATGAGGATGGAGATGCTGAGGCCCACCTTATCTGGGAGAGCGCCAGTGAACCCAAGGCGATAATCCCGTCTGCAGCGTTCTCGCCGCCGGTCAGAGCAGGTGCCCCGAGTCCAGCTAACGGTGCTGTCGATGTGAGGCAGAATGCAATACTTAGCTGGGGCCTCGGCGAGGCGGCCGCTACGCATGAGGTTTATTTCGGCACCGACGCCGAAGCAGTAAAGAATGCCGATTCCAGCTCGCCTGAATACAAAGGCACAAGGGATCTTGGTTCTGAAAGCTATGAACCCGGGCAACTTGATTGGGATACGACTTACTACTGGCGAGTTGATGAGGTCAATAGTCTCAATCCTGATAGTCCCTGGATAGGAAGGGTTTGGAATTTTACGACGGCTAACTTCCTTATTGTGGATGATTTTGAACTTTACAACGACATTAATCCGGATGAACCCGACAGCAACAGGATATTTAATGCCTGGATAGACGGATTCGACAATCCGGCCATAAACGGTTCTGTCGTTGGTAATTTGGATCCTCCATTTGCAGAGCAAACTATCGTTCATACTGGTAATCAGTCGATGCCAATGTCCTATGACAACGCTGTCGGAAAATCCGAGGCGACTTTAACATTGACTGACCAGCGCGACTGGACTGTGAACGGTGTCAACACGCTGACAATCTGGTTCAGGGGCGATGCGGCTAATATCGCCGAACCGATGTATGTTGTTCTAAATGACATCGCCGTGATTACCCATGAAAATCCCGATGCGGCACTGATACCTACCTGGACGGCATGGAATATCGACCTTCAGACTTTTGCGGACCAGGGCGTGAACCTTGCCAATGTCAATACGATTACTATCGGCTTAGGCAACAGAAATAATCCGGTTGCCGGCGGTACAGGTATGATATACTTCGACGATATACGTTTATATGCGCCGGTACCCTAAGCGGTAAATCAGCAATTTTAGGAGATGCCAAAGTACTGTTGCTTTACTTATTTAAGGAGGATTGTAATGTGTAAGAAATTGACTTATTTGGTTTCTTTTATTTTAGTTATTCTTACGATCAGTGAGACGTCGGCAACTTTGATTGGGCACTGGAAGCTGGATGAAAATAATGGTTTGACCACTATAGATTCGTCTGGATATGGAAATGACGGAATGCTTATTGGAGCAACGTGGACAGCAGGAAAATCAGGATCGGCTCTGGATTTTGATGGTGTTGATGACTACGTACTTTGTGCCGAAAGGGTCGGAACCGGGCCTGGCACTTATCCTGAAGTGCTTATGCCTAAGACTTTTACTGTTTCATGCTGGACAAAGCTCGATAACTTTGCGTACTTCAGTAGTTTTGTCGGTAACGGCATAGATACCGGGGACGATGAGTGCGGATTTTTCTTATACAATTGGGGCTGGGTGGGCGAGAACGAGCAGGACTTCGGTCTTGCTATACGAACTGAAAGCGGAATGAATTACGTGGAGACTCCTAATATTTATCAGCCTAATATCTGGTATAATATCGCTGCCACATATGACGGAACAAATGTAAGAATCTATTTGAACGGTGATCTGGTGACAGGTCCCGAGAACGTAGGCGGTCCCATACGGTGGATCAGTGCGGCAAGCGGCAATTACCCGGAAAGGTTCGCCATAGGTGTGTGGTTGGATCCCGGTTACGACTTATGGATTGACGGTGTGATTGACGAAGTGGGCTATTGGAGTCATGTGCTGACTGAGGTCGAGATAAAAAAACTGGCTGCCATTTCAAAAGCCAGTGAACCCACTCCGGCTGATGGCTCCATACACCCGGATACATGGGTGAATCTTAGCTGGGTGCCGGGAGCCTATGCGCTCTCACACGATATCTATTTAGGTGAGAATTTTACCGATGTAAATGACGGCACAGAAAGCACTTTTCAGGGCAATCAGGCTGACACGTTTGTTGTTGCCGGCTTTCCCGGATTCACCTATCCGGATGGTCTTGTCCCGGGTACGACATATTACTGGCGAATCGATGAAGTCAATGATATAGACCCGAACAGTCCATGGAAAGGGGATGTTTGGAGCTTTACTATTCCTCCCAAGACAGCATACTTTCCCACTCCAGCTGATGGTGCCGGATCTGTTGATCCTAATGCGGAGCTTAAGTGGACACCAGGTTTCGGTGCGAAACTGCATACTGTATATTTCGGAGATAACTTTGACGAGATCAACAATGCAACCGGTGGCCTTACTCAGGGAACCACGACATATACTCCCGGCCCGCTTAAATTGTCTGAGACTTATTATTGGCGCGTAGATGAGTTCGATGTTGTCGAAACGCATAAAGGTAACATCTGGAGTTTTACGACTGAAGGCGCTGTGGGCAGTCCAGAGCCTGTTGATGGCGCTATGGATGTTTCGCAGATACCGGTTCTGACCTGGGTGCCGGGAGTTTATGCTGATTCTTACAAAGTCTATTTCGGTACTGACTCAGATGCTGTGAAGAATGCCGATACAAGCTCATCTGAGTTTAAAGGCAGCGGAAACCTCGGCTCTGAGAGCTTTGAGCCTGGGCAACTCGAGTGGAATACAACTTACTACTGGCGTGTAGATGAAGCCAATAACGCAAACGCCGACAGCCCGTGGACCGGCCCACTTTGGAGCTTTACTACAGCCAACTTCCTTATCATTGACGATTTTGAAATCTACAATGACCTTAATGAAGATGAACCAGGTAGCAACAGGATATATTTAGCATGGGTGGACGGATTCGATAATCCGGCGATAAACGGCTCTATCGTTGGCCATGCCAATCCACCTTTTGCTGAGCAGAATATCGTTCATAACAGTAATCAGTCGATGCCTTTTGTCTATGACAATGCTGTCGGGAAATCAGAGGCGACTTTAACGCTGACTAATCCGCGTGATTGGACAGTGAATGGTATAAACACACTGGTAATTTGGTTCCGAGGCGATGCAGCCAATGCTGCTGAACCGATGTATGTTGCTCTCAATGAAAGTGCTGTGGTTTTTCATGATAATCCGAACGCAGCATTATTAGATGTGTGGACCGAGTGGACAATCGACCTGACGCGCTTTGCCGACCAGAGCGCGAACCTTGCCAATGTTACTTCGATTACTCTTGGCCTCGGTGACAGAAATAATCCGGTTATCGGCGGCTCAGGTATGATGTACTTCGATGATATTCGTTTGTATGCTCCATAGCCGTAATTGTTTATAACGTGGCATTTGATATAGCAGTTTCATAGCAATTCAGGGCTTATACCGATTGTGCATAAGCCCTTTTTTCGTTTGCTTATGGAAACTTCTCATTAGTATAGGAGTTAAGTCAGAAGAAATAAAAACGCTTGCATTTATTACGGTTTTAGGTCAGACTTTCGTTTGGAATTTTGCAAGGATGCTCAAATTATGGATGAAAGACATTTTTTCTTTGCCGGCGGTGGGACAGGAGGACATATCTATCCTGCCTTAGCTGTGGCAGAGCAAATAGCAAAGCTCCGCCCGGAGGCGAAAATACATTTTTTTTGCAGCAACCGCAGTATCGATAAGCAAATCCTTTCAAAAACCGATTTCGAATTTACCAGGCTTACAGCTACAGGTTTTTCTGCTCGGCCCGGTAAACTAATCAGTTTTTGCAGTTCGTTTTTAGCCAGCTACAAGACAGCTAAAGAAGCAATTGCGAAAAATAAGAATGCGGTGGCAATAGGGGCTGGTGGGTTTGTGTCGGCGCCGGTCTGTCTGGCGGCGCATAAATGTAAAGTCCCTGTCGGGCTTTTGAATGTTGATATTGTGCCGGGCCGCGCAAACAAGATAATAAGCCGCTGGGCGGATGAGGTATTTGTGCAGTTTGAAGAAAACGCGCAATACTTCGCGCGCAAAGGTGGGAATGTCAATATTGTCGGCTGTCCACTGCGAAGCGGCTTTGACAATCCACAGCCGAACAAGGCGATAGAGCAGTTGGGACTTGAGAAAGATAAGAAAACCTTGCTTGTAACCGGAGCATCGAGCGGCTCGGAGAACATTAACAGAGCTGTATGTTCGCTGTTAGAAAAGCTGGATGCTTTTGCGGATGATTGGCAGATAGTTCATTTGGCGGGAATCAATAATTACAAAAAAGTTAAGAGTCAATATGACAACGCTAAAATCAGCCATAAGGTTTTGGGATATTTCGATGATATGGCGAACCTGTTGGCTGCTGCGGATTTGGTTATTGGCAGAAGCGGAGCGGTCAGCGTTGCTGAATTCGCAGCGACGGAGACACCGAGCATCTGTATGCCCTATCCGTACCACAAGGACAAACACCAGTATCTGAACGCAGGCAAACTGGTCGAGGCCGGTGCGGCGGTTATAGTGGATGATTTGCGGGATGAAAAAGACAGGGCCGAATGGTTGGCCGAAGAGCTTGAAGAGTTGATGAAAAACGAAGGGAAAAGACAGGAAATGAAAAAGGGCTGCCGGGCAATTGCAAAGAAGGAGGCCGGCTTGAAAGTTGCTGAGAGGCTGATTGAAATAAGCGGATAGAAAATAACAGACAGCATATCACGTTTCAGAAATCCAGGGAAGGATGAAGAGTAAGGCCGTTTTTTTGCAGAAATCGCTTGACAGAAGCGTCCTTGGCGGTGATAATAGCGGTTCTTGGTCGTCAGCGAGGATGGGCTAAGAGTTTAGGGTGAAAGCTCTTGAGAAAGTGACCGAGAGCAAATTTGCTACATAGCACAGTAAACAGAAATGAGGAGAACATGAGCACATTCAATAACACACGTCGTGATTTTCTTAAACAATCGATGTATTTTGGCGCCACTGCGGTTGCGGCCGGACCATTGGGTAAAGTACTGGCGATAGGTTCAGCCCGGAGAGGGGCCAAAATGAAACTCGGATTGGTTACCTATCTCTGGGGCCAGGACTGGGATCTGCCTACGCTGATAGCCAATTGCGAAAAGGCCGGAATCTCCGGCGTTGAGCTGCGTACACAGCACGCTCACGGAGTTGAATCGACCCTTAACGCCCAACAACGCCGGGACGTAAAGAAGCGGTTCGAGAACAGTCCCGTTACGCTCGTTGGTCTGGGGACTAACTTTGCCTTCCACCATACCGACCCGGAGAAGCTTCGCAGTGATATTGATGGAGCTAAGCAGTATATCAAACTGTCCCGTGATGTTGGCGGTTCAGGTGTTAAGGTAAAACCGAATGACCTGCCGAAAAGTGTCTCGCAGCAACAAACAGTAGAACAGATTGGCAAATCACTTAATGAATTAGGCGTGTATGGTGCCCGCTACGGGCAGGCAATCCGGCTGGAAGTGCATGGAGGATGCTCGCAGTTACCGGTCATGAAGGCGATTATGGACGTTGCTGACAATCCAAACGTTGGTGTCTGCTGGAACTGCAATTCTCAGGACCTCGAGGGCCAGGGGCTGGAGTATAACTTCAATCTGGTTAAAGACAGGTTTAGTGATATTGTGCACGTGCGCGAGCTGAACATTGGCGACTATCCTTACCAGGAGCTGATTAATCTGTTTGTAGCGATGGATTACGATGGCTGGATTCTTCTCGAATGCCGCACAAAACCCGATGACCGCGTTAAGGCATTAGCTGAGCAGAAACAGGTCTTCAAGGAAATGGTTGCTAAGGCGCAGAGCGCCGGAACCGCCGGCAAAGGTACTTCCGGCGTTAAGATTACCGAGGGGGAAAAGACATTACGGGTTGATATAAACGGTAAACTTTTTACGGAGTACTGTTTTAATGATGTGCCACGTCCGTACTTCTATCCGGTGATTGGTCCTACGGGTGAGCCGGTTAATCGCCACTGGCCGATGAAGGACATTAATCCGGACGAGGCGAAAGACCATGTCCATCACAAGAGTCTGTGGTACACACACGGCGAGATAAACGGACAGGATTTCTGGGGTGAGGGCGCTAATTCCGGCAAGGTTGTTCACGATAAATTTCTCAAGGTTGCTTCCGGTCGGAACAGGGGTATAATTCAATCAACAAATAAGTATGTGGCACGAGATGGCAAGGTTGTCTGCACCGATACACGGACACATAGATTCTACAACCGAAAAGGCTATCAAATAATGGACTTCGAGATAAAGTTCCACGCATCCGAAGGCAAAGTGGTCCTTGGCGATACGAAGGAAGGCTCGATGGCGATTCGGTTAACGCCGACTATGCGACTTAAAGGAAAAGTCGGAAAAGGACATATTCTCAATAGTGAAGGTCAAAAGGACGGGCAAACCTGGGGTAAGCGTGCGGCTTGGTGCGATTATTACGGGCCGGTGAAAGATCAAATCGTAGGTGTTGCCATTTTCGACCATCCCAAGAATCCGAAACATCCTACATGGTGGCATGTACGTGATTACGGCTTGTTCGCCGCCAATCCTTTCGGAGTGCATGACTTTGAAAGGAAAGAGAAAGGCGTAGGTGAGATTACGATACCGGAAGGTAAAAGTCTAACCTTCAAGTACCGCTTCTATTTCCATAAAGGTGATACTAATCAAGCCGATGTAGCTAAGCATTACAGCGAATATGCGGCGGGTAAATAAACGGCTATATATACCGGATAACAATCTTTCTAAGAAATATAGGAGAAAAATTATGAGTAAGTTAAATCGTAGAGATTTTATGAAAGGTACGATGGCCGCCGGAGCGATGATGGCGTTAATAGGCCCTAATTCCCGTGTCCGCGGAGCGAATGACGCGATTCGGCTCGCCACCGTCGGCGTCGGCTCACAGGGAAGCGGCCATACAAAAATCTTCAGTGCGATTCCAGGCGTGCGTTATGCGGCAGTTTGTGACGCTGACCAAAACCATGTTGATGGGCGAGTTAAGTACTTTGCCGACAAAGGCGTTAAGGTGGACGGCTACACCGATGTGCGTGAGCTGCTCGAACGCAAGGACATCGACGCGATCACCTCAGCCACACCGAACCACTGGCATGCGCTGGTGACGGTGTGGGCCTGCCAGGCTGGCAAGGATGTCTATATCGAAAAACCCGCCTCGCATGAGATTTGGGAGGGCCGTAAGATGGTGGAGGCCGCTCGCAAGTACGACCGTATCGTCCAGATAGGCACGCAGAAGCGCTCTTCCGAGGCTCATCCTGAGGCGTTTGAGTGGATTCGTGAGGGGCATATTGGCAAGATGAAGTGGGTTCGCGGATTCTGCTATAAGCGCCGTGGTCCCGGCAGCAACGGCATTGTCCACGGAACGAACGGCCCGAATCCGGTCCCGGAGAGTGTAGATTATAATAAGTGGTGTGGTCCGGCCGACATGGTGCCGTTGAATCGAACAGCTCTGCATTATGTATGGCACTGGGTCTGGAACACCGGCTGCGGCGATATTGGTAACCAGGGTCCTCACGAGATGGATATTGCCCGTTGGGCGCTGGGCGACCCGGGGCTGCCGACACGCACCTTCAGCATTGGCGGCCGGTTTGGTTGCGGTGAGACGGACGATGTCGGTGAAACAGCCAATACTCAGATCGCCTTCTACGATTACAAGCCGGTGCCGATGATCTTCGAAGTTCGCGGCCTGCCTCGCAAAAAGGACGACAGGGCAATGGATCATTACCGGGGCACACGCGTCGGCAACTGCGTGCAGTGTGAAGGCGGCTACTTCCCGTGCGATGACGGCGGCGGTTGGGTGTACGACAATGACGGCAAGAAAATCAAACAATTCTCCGGTCGTGGCGGCGCCGGCCACCATGAGAACTTTATCAAGGCCGTACGCAGCCACAAGCGCAGTGATTTGAATGCCGACATTGAAGTCGGGCACATCTCGGCCTCCTTGTGTCACATGGCCAATATCTCCCACCGGATCGGTAAGAAAGCGACACCCGACGAGATCAGGGCTGCCATAGGCGACAACGCTAATATGATGGATTCTTTTGACAGGATGCTTGAGCACCTGGCCGCCAACGAGGTGGACCTTGAGAAAGAGCCCATCACGTTAGGCCCGATGCTGACGATGAATCCGAGGACAGAGAGATTTGTTGGTGAATACAGCGATATGGCTAATATGTACCTCAAGCGCAATTACAGAGAACCGTTTGTTGTACCGGATAAAGTCTAATGAAGTATGCACTTTGTAATGAGATGTTCGAAGGCCGACCGATGGCCGAGGTATGTTCAACCGCAAAACGCTTAGGGTATGATGGTATTGAGATAGCACCCTTTACCTTAGCGGCTTCGGCAGAGGATATCGGCACTGAGCAGCGGAAGGAAGTTCAGCAGGTTATCACTGATAACGGTCTTGAAACTGTGGGATTGCACTGGCTTTTTGCCGGGCCTTCCGGTCTGCATATGACCACTACTGATGATAAAATCTGGGGCAGGACAAGAGACTACTTGTCCTGCCTCCTTGATTTGTGCAGCGACCTTGGCGGTAAGATATTGGTACTCGGCTCACCGAAGCAGCGAAGTTTGGTGGATGGTCAAACCGCTGATGGTGCGTGGAAAAGGGCTGTGGAGTTGCTCAGCAGCGTTCTCGATAAAGCCGGTGAGCTGGGTCTTAATATTTGTCTTGAGCCGCTGTCAACAAATGAGACCGATTTTATCAACACAGTCGCCGAAGGGATGAAAATGGTTCGTGAAATAAATCATCCGAACATGAAGATTCATCTCGACGTCAAGGCGATGTGCTCGGAAGAAACACCTGTGCCCGATGTTATCCGTTCAGTCGAGGCCGGAGATATCGGTCACTTTCATGTCAATGATGCCAACCTTTACGGACCCGGTATGGGGGATGTGGATTACGGTCCCATCGCAGAGGCGATAAAAGAAGTCGGGTGGAACAAATGGCTCAGCGTTGAGGTATTTAAATACGACCCCGACCCGGAGACGATTGCCCGCAAGAGCATTGAGTACCTTCGGTCGTTTTTTTAGAACCCGAAGAATGCCGGTTCTATTTTTTTTTCTTCGGAGTGTTCAGCCAATCCTGGAGATTTTTGGCTAAAATTTCCACATCTTCTTTTTGCATTATATGTTCGATCATTGCCGGCCGGACTTTCAGCTTTATCATTGCTTTATGGGCCCTTTGCCATAGCCGGTCTTTCTTGGCTTTGGTATCAGCTAAGTACAATTCGGTTACAAGCTCGCCGAGTTTGCCGAGCATTATCGTATCAAGGTTGTCGTAATAACCTGATATCACCCCTTGTTGATATTGTGAGTAGTCATTTTTAGCCATATTAGCTTTCTAAAAGGTTTTTGAATATTTTTGGATGCTTTTTTACCGGAAAGTTTCAGATAAATCAAGTTATGGTTATTATTAAGAGCGATTTTTGCTGGCTTTGTTAGAATATCCGGCTATAATCTGCTCCAAACGTATTGGCGGTGAGCTAAGTTTTAAGGCGGCTTTGGTACTCCTTTAATTAAGCTGTCGCGTAAATTCTCAAATCGGATATGAGAGTTGGTATGCGAAATAGAACGCTGTTTATTTTATTTTTTTTAATTTTGTTGTCGGGGCCGGCCTTCTCAGCCATGGACAGTGGTACAGAACAAGTACCGAATGTAACCGCCTTTATCGGTCAGGATTTGCACCTGGAAGGGCCGGCGGTTGTAAGTCATCAGT
>JAVVFI010000071.1:0-16911 GCA_032250555.1 Sedimentisphaerales bacterium | reverse complement strand
GGCTCGAACGCCTGGTCGATGGCCGCGGCGGCTTTGCCCTGTTGTTGGTAAACGAATTTGCGGCTGACCTGGTGTTGTTGGGCCAGACGTGTGACCGGCTCGGTTCGTCGTATGGCCTGGAGCGACAGGTTCCTTCGTTCAGAGCAATTCATCTGAACTGCCGGGCAGGAATGCGGGGTAAAAGATGGAGAGATTGAGTCCGATGTGCCGATATTCTGTTTGACCATAAGGATTCCTTTCCAATCTGAGAGTTCCTGTTTGTTTACTCTTATACTCTCTTAATCGGGAGGAATCCCTAATCTACTTTAGATAAGTACACCCAAACTGTTACCCAGGATTGAACCAGGCCTGTTTTTCAGCTATTTATTGAAGTGACTTTTCGAGGGGGTTCTGTTGTTTTTTTAAACTCTCAACAGCCATATCAAAGGGGCATACTAATACATATTCAAGAGAATTACCTTGACGAAGTGTCGGAAATGTGGTAAAAATAATATTAGACTATTTTTGCGTATTCACAGTCGAGCATCTGTAGATTTGAGTTCCTACCGCTGGTGTGATTCTTTTTTGTTTATCGATATAGGAGGAATTATGCATAGTACGGAGTTGAAATTAAAACTTTGTGCTTCGCGGCAAATATGTATTTTTGAATTTCAATGAGCAACTCTTATATTGAAAATGATATTATAGTATGTATTCTGGTGCGTCTCCGAAATACGGTTATTTTTAATTCATTTTGAAGGAGGATTATTATGTATAAGAAATTGATTTATTTAGTTTCTTTTGTTTTGGTGGTCTCGCAGGCCTGCAGCGCCGTCGAAGTTGCGAGGTGGGATTTTGAAGAAACCAGCGGGAACACAGCAACGGACCAAAGCGGTCTGTACGTTGCCACGTTTGAAGGCAGCGACACTCTTGACGTTGACGGAAAATTCGGATCCGGTGTAGATATTGCCGGGGATGGCGGTGCAATTATCGACATTACCGACAGTGAAGCCTTTCAATTCACAGGCGATTTTTCGATTTCGCTCTGGGTCAGATCGGATGTGGAATTCGGTGCTCACACTCGATTTATTGACATTTCGGCTGCAGATGGAGGTCTGGCGGACAGTTATCGTTTGTTTACGCACAGTGGTGACGATACGGACAACTTCAAGTTTATGTCCAGACAGGATGGCTCAAATACCCAAAATATCCACACAAGGGATATGCCCGCGGGAACCTGGATCATGCTTGTTCTGCGTCACGATCTCGACGGTGATGTCACCATGAACGTTCTCCTGGATGGTGACAGTGTGGACGCTGCCTTTGTGGCGGCCAACAGCGAAAGCTGGCCGACTGCCGGCCCTATTGTTTATGCCGCAGCCGAATTGAAGCTTGGTCGGATGAATGGGACAGGTAGAAAATTTGATGGTCAAATGGATGCTCTTGCATTTTATGACGAGGTGCTGACCGATGACCAGATCGTCTCTATGTTCTACTCTGCTGGTTCTTCTGACTATCCACTTGCCTTATGTCCCAAGCCTGCCGACCGAACCATGATTTCCGACACATGGGTGAACCTTTCCTGGAGGCCGGGAGATTTTGCAATCTCACATGATGTGTATATCGGTGATAATTTTGATGATGTGTACAGTGGGGCTGAAGGAACATTCCAGGGTAACCAGACAACTACTGCAATTACTCTGGGCTTTCCCGGATTTGCTTTTCCGGATGGCCTTACTCCTGGCACAACTTATTACTGGCGTATTGATGAGGTTAATGAAGCTGAGCCGAACAGTCCTTGGAAAGGTGACCTCTGGAGTTTCAGTGTTCCTCCAAAAACTGCATACTTACCCGAACCGGCAGATGGTGCAGAGGCTGTAGCTGTGAATGTACAACTTAGCTGGACAGGAGGTCACGGTGCAAAATTGCATCACGTGTACTTCGGTGAAACTTTTGACGAAGTGGACAGTGCTTCCGGGGCACTCCCGCAGGGAAATCCAACATATACTCCCGGCCCGCTTAAGATGGCCAAAACTTACTACTGGCGAGTCGATGAATTTGATGTTGTCGAAACTTACAAAGGTAATGTCTGGAGCTTTACAACCGAAGGTGGCGTTGGCAGCCCGAATCCTGCTAAAGGAACTGTGGATGTCACCCAAACACCTGTCCTTACATGGTCACCGGGTTTGGGTGACACACATGAAATTTACTTTGGCGCCGATGCAGGAGCACTTGAGAAAAAAGGCGGTGGAAGCCTTGGTTCAGAAAGCTTTGAGCCTGGGCAGCTTGAGTGGAATACTACCTACTACTGGCGTATCGATGAAGCCAACAGCGCCAACGCCGACAGCCCGTGGGCAGGCCCACTCTGGAGTTTCACTACGGCAAACTTCATAATCATTGACGATATGGAATCGTATAATGACCTAGACCCGGACGATCCCAATAGTAACAGGATATTTAACGCTTGGATAGACGGATTCGACAATCCGGCCGTAAACGGTTCTGTTGTTGGTAACATTAATGCACCATTTGCTGAGCAAACTATTGTTAATAGCGGTATTCAGTCGATGCCGATGGCTTACGACAATAGTATTGGAAAATCGGAGGCAACTTTAACCTTGACTTCCAATCGTGACTGGACAGTCAATGGGGTCGATACCCTGACAATTTGGTTCAGAGGTACTTCTGCCAACACTGCTGAGACTTTGTACGTTGCTCTCGACGGTACTGCAAGAGTAGATAATGATAATCCGGATGCAGCAGTGATAACGAGATGGACGCAATGGGATATTCCATTACAGGCCTTTGCCGACCAGGGTATTAACCTTGCCGATGTCAATTCGATTACTCTCGGTCTTAGCTCGGTTACCGGCGGTACAGGTATGATGTACTTTGACGATATTCGGTTGTATCCACCAGCACAGTAAGCAGTAGGGCAAAATTGATTGAGTAATTGATATCACAGATGTATATTAACTCGGGGCTTATACCGATTGTTTTAGGTCATTGTAAACGAAGTCCACACATAAGTCTATTTATAGTCAACTATTTCCTTTCGCACACGTTATGAGAATCTAAACAGACTCTTGTAATGATAATCTTTTGTGAGTAAATGTAATTTCCATCGGAATAAATGTCCGGATAAAAATATAATCAATGATATAACAATTTATTATATATAGACTTGTATCCAATTGATCATAAAAACCTCAGGCTTTGTCTCCTGATTGTCACTATTTTACACGAAATCCGCCTTTCTTTTTAACTTGATTTAGACACATAAAACACGATAGATTGAGTCATTAAAAAGGTATGTATCTACAAAAGAAAACAGGTCAAGGGCTGGTGAATTGTATGACATGAAAGCAGTAAACGTAAAGCAAATGAATCGGTGCGTAGTTTACACCTTACAAATATGTGGAGCAATTATCTATGGCACTCAAATCTTTTAGAAATATATTCTTTGCGGTGATTGTATTGGTCTGTGGCGTTGGCTATGGTGGGGAAGTAATCGACCTGGCCACACGGCTGGAGAAGCTTGATGGGAAAGACTCTGTGCGTGCGATGGTTCATATTGACGATCATGTATCCAAAGTTCTGGACGAAGAGTCTAAGCAGCTTGAGCAGATGGATTTTATAATCACGGCCGATGCCAATGCACTGATACTTACTATTGCTGACAAGATTTCAAATAACAGGCTCTACCGGGATTTTTCTCTGCTTCATGCCGGGCAACTGGCGCACTACAGCCCTCACCTGGCGAGCGAACTGGACGGACTCAAGCTGGTTGAGAACGAACCTGATGTGTACCAGGGCGTACCGTGTAAGCGCTGGCGTTTGAAATCTGAACTCAAAGAGTCGAAATTTGGAATAAGCTCTACAACTCTGCGAGATGTAGAACTTCGGATTGATGCTGAGGGCTATCCTGTAGCCGGTTCGTTCAAATCGCAGGTAAAAGGTAGAATGCTGCTTTTCAAGTTCAATTCCGAGACGGTGAGACAGCAGCGTTACCAGCGCTTGGGAAGCCGCCTTGTGGTGGTTTTCGACAGAAACGAAACAGACGTAAAATCAAAAGCAGGCGGGCAGAAGCGAACTATCACGACCACCTTTGAAGTTGGCAAAATTGACTCGAAAGGAGTACGACAAAAATGAGGTTAAAAATTCTTGTGACATTAACTGCCGGTATGTTGTTTTCGGTCACAACTCAAGCCAGGGAGAACTGGCCGTGTTTTCGGGGCCCGTCTTGTGGTGTAGTTACGGACGAGGTTCTGCCTGTCACATGGAGCACTACTGAAAATGTTAAATGGAAGATTGATGTTATTGGTAGGGCCTGGTCCAGCCCGGTTGTATGGGGTGATAAAATATTCCTGACCACGGTTGCCAGCGAAGGCCATGTGGACGAAGCTAAGAAGGGTCTTTACTTCGGCGGCAACAGAAACAAGCCGCCTTCGGCTATCCATCACTGGGTCGTCTATTGCTACGATTGGGCCAGTGGAAAGACCCTGTGGCAGAAGACGGTTCACACAGGCAAGCCTGCCGAGCCGGTACATATAAAGAACACGTATGCCTCGGAGACACCGGTAACAGACGGCGAGCGTGTGTATTTCTACTTCGGCAATCTTGGTGTGTTCTGCTTTGACCTGCGGGGCAAAGAGATTTGGCAGAAGAGGCTCGCTCCGGCTAAGATGCGCTATAATTGGGGCACGGCTGCTTCGCCGGTGCTCCATGGTGATAATCTGTTCATTGTCAACGACAACGACGAGAAATCGTATTTGCTTGCGATGGACAAGAAGACAGGCGACGAGGTCTTTCGTGTGCAGCGCGACGAGAAGAGCAACTGGGTAACACCTTATGTCTGGGAGAACGCCGAGCGGACGGAATTGATTACCTGCGGGACGGGCAAGGTTCGATCTTACGATCTCAAGGGGAAGCTGCTCTGGGAACTGGGAGGAATGTCTGTTATAGCGATTCCTGCCCCCGTTGAGGCCAGCGGGCTTCTTTATATTTGCAGCGGCTATGTCGGAGACAAAAAGAACAGGCCTGTCTATGCCGTCAAACCAGGTGCATCCGGCGATATCACACCCCAAGATGAACAGAATACCGGCAAATACATCGCATGGTATCACAAATTCGGCGGGCCGTACAATCCTTCACCGATAGCCTATGGAGATTATCTTTACATCCTCTACGATCGAGGAATGGTGAACTGCTACCATGGCCAAACGGGCAAACTCGTCTATGAAAAACAACAGTTGGCCGGCGACGCAAGGGCCTTTACGGTATCGCCGTGGGCCAATGATGGAAAGCTGTTCTTTCTGAGTGAAGATGGTGACACGTTTATTGTCAAGGCCGGCCCGGAGTTCAAAGTACTGGGAAGAAATGCCCTGAATGAAATGTGCATGGCAACACCGGCGGTGCTTAGAGGAAGTATCATCATACGCACATTAAATAAATTGTATCGGATAGGACGTTAGTTCCTTACACCGAATAGTATTGAGATCGAAAGGTATTTCTGCCGATATATCAGCAGCAGTTTGAAGGAGTGCTGTTTTTGATGACCTCGTATAGTAGATATCGGGTTAATTTCCAAAATCAGGAAGCGTTCACACTTATCGAACTTTTAGTGGTAATTGCAGTCATTGCCTTATTAATGGGCATACTGTTGCCGGCCCTCAGTCTCGTCAGGAATCTGGGCAAACGCGTTGTCTGTCAGAACAACCTGCATCAATGTGTAGCTGCCATGTTTATGTATGCCGGGGATTTTGATGATGCCTTACCCATCGGTAGTATTATTGATCGAACGGCCCCCGGATATGCAGCTTCCTGGGAACAGGCCGATCAAATGGCGATGGTCAATGCTGAGACTATGAGGCACCTGGGAGAAACTTATGGCCTGACCGAAGAACATGCAACCTGCGAGACGGCGAGAAAATACTTTGAGGCCAAAGAAGACTGGTTGGAACCCCGGGGGCCGTCACCGCAGTACACTCAGGTATTCCAGATTGGATGGATCTATTGGGGTGCACGCGGTCGTTGGACGGATCCTGACACAGGCCATGAGTATGTCACTGCGAGGAAACTTTCAGACCGAGCCACTTCCAGAACACTGGCCACCTGTTTTTGTTACAACAGGTATGATGCTGTGGGACCTGCAGACGCGTGGCCGGCATGGTATTCCTCGCATGTTAAAGGCCGGTTCTTCTGGAATCATGGCGTACCTTTTGATCCGAAACCGGATGGACTTGTTGTTGGTTATCTGGACGGCTCCTGTCGTTTTGTCAAATGGAATGAAATGAGCCCCAGTAATCATGCCGGACAGTATATTGTTTATTATGATCCTGCTTACTGAGAGACCATTCTTTGGGCAAAGAAATAAGATTCCGAATTACATCAGCTAAAACCTTCAAAAACAAATGGAATGAAAATAATGAAACATTCGACCAAAACATATATGCTGGAATTTGTAGCAGCCGTGATGGCGGCAATGCCATGCATAGCTCAGGATAAATCCATAAACTGGAACCAGTTCCGCGGACCCAATGGCGCCGGTATCGCATCCGGATTCAATCCGCCGTTAAAGATTGTCGTCGATCAGGAGGCATGGAAAACGCAGCTGCCTCCAGGCAAATCGTCACCGGTTCTTTGGAAAGACCGTATCTTTCTGACTGGTGTCGAAGGAGACCGATTGACGACCTTGGCACTTGACGCGAACTCGGGTAAGGTCTTATGGAAACGGCTGGCTCCGAAGGTGCCGTTGGAACGAGTTCACCGTGCAAACAGTGTCGCGGCGTCCACACCCTGCGCCGATGAAAAAAACGTTTACGTCTATTTCGGATCCTACGGATTGCTGTGCTACGACCACGAAGGCCTTGAACAATGGAAGAAACCGATTCCCACTCCCAAGAGCATGTACGGGGTGGCGACGTCTCCGATTTTGCACGGGCAACTGCTCATACTGGTTCTGGACGATGATGCAAACCTGCCGGACAGCCGTTTAAGTCGGTCTAAGATCATCGCCATGGAGAAAACAACTGGAAATTTGATTTGGGAAACACCTCGGCCATACAATCGAGGCGTCTGGTCAACTCCGATGATCTGGAAGCACGACAGTGGAATTGACCTGGTGGTCCCTGGCAACGGACGGGTATATGGTTACGAACCGGCCGCCGGTACAGAAAAATGGCACGTCACTGGTTTTGCACGCGAACCAATAGCCGTACCGGTCGCGGGCAATGGACAGCTCTACGTTTCTGTGTCAATGCAGGGTGGCCGCGGCGACGTGAAGTTAGACCCGGAACCTTTCTGGAAAGCCATGCTTCATTTCGACAGCAACGGCGATGGCCGAATTGGGCGTGATGAAATCACGAAAGATTTCACTTCGCCATTCCGCCCCGAGCTTCCTCCCGGACATCCGGGATTCGGACGTCCCCTCTCTGAAGATCCGGAACGGCGTAGAAAGCAGCAGAACGACCTGTTCGATTGGCAGGATAAGAACAAGGATGGTTTCTGGACTAAGGAAGAGTTTACGGCTGACATGAGAGTCGGTCGCGGTCAGCCCAACCTGGCTGCGATTCTCTCAGGTGGACATGGTGACATCACCGAGTCACATGTTAAGTGGAATCTCCGCCGGGGCATACCGGAAATTCCGTCCCCCATTTTTCACTCGGGAAAGCTCTATCTGCTCCGTTCCGGTGGAGTACTGAGCTGCGTACGCACTGATACCGGCGAAGAGATATATCGGCAGCGGCTGGGAGCCTCCGGGCAATATGCCGCCTCACCGGTGATTGCCAATGACCACTTGTACCTCGTTTCCAATCGGGGAGTGATCACGGTTGTTAAATGCGGCGATGAGTTCACCGTAACTCATCAAGCTGCTCTTGATGTCAACATTGCTGCCACTCCGGCCATGGATCAAAACACCATTTACATTCGAGCGGACGAAGCCCTACTAGCCTTTCGTTGAGATGCCCACGACCGGTGGCAGCTACTGAGCGAACTTTTCATGAGCGAAGTGGATGGTGATTTTCAAGAAAGAAGCGTCGTAAAATTGACTACTTTTTTTAAAAACTAACCCTTATTTGAAAAAACAAAGTCAATGTAAGGGTGCTAAAACAGAATCCCTTTTGGCGAGCGCATTTTTTTGTCCCACCATCGCCCGGTCCGGGTATCAATACGAGCGATGATCTTGGAGGTCATCTGTTTGCCTTTGGCCTTTACGCCTTTGATAAGAACCTGCTCCGGCTTGAATTCCTGCTGATGGATGCGCAATCCCTTGACGGGTTTATATTTGACATAAATTGCTTCCGGCGTACTGATTTGACACAATTGCAGTTGAGAATCTTTAGGAATATAGTTATAGTCACGATTCATAATAGTCCCGCCGACCTCAAAACGCTTGATATATGTGACTCCCCATTCGGTATATACAGCAGTAAATATCAGGTCTCGCTTATAAATGCCGCACCAGATAAGGTTGTCATTAATGTAATAAGTTTCAGGAGGCGGCATAACAACAAAGGTTCCGTCATTTTTCACGATGAGAAGTTTATCGAGAGACGAGCACTTCAACAGCTCTTCACCTTTAACTGTGTATCCGAGGAATCCCTTATCGGAATCCATATTGATACTAAGCTCGTTGGATGTGAGCTTACGCACATCAAGTGCCTTAAACGTATCGACCTTTGTGCAGCGGGGATATTCCTTTTTATATTTCTTTATGAGTGTTTTGAGGTAACCAACGGCATAAGACTTGAGGTTCTTAAGGCTTTTTTCAACTTCAGCCAATTCTTTGAGAATAGCTTCGATGTCTTTTCGGTTCTTCTCGATATCAAATCGAGAGATGCGTTTTATGCGTACACCCAGCAGCATTTCAACGTCATCTCTGGTGACGTTACGCTTGAGTTTGGGTCGGAAGGGTTTGAGACCTTCGAATACGGCCTTGATGACCGCTTCATAGGTCTTGCACTCTTCGATTTTTTTATAGATCCGGTTTTCAACAAAGATTTGAATCAGAGTTTTGTTGTGGAAAGCCTCAAGTAGGTTCTGTCTTTTAAGTACCAGCTCGCGCTGCAGAATATCCAGGAGCTGGCGTGCGTTCTCTCGAAGCACCTGTTCGGTGTTCATCTCCACCGGCCGCTTGTTAAAGATGACTGTAATACGGCTGGAGACAGATGTCTCACACTTTGTAAAGGCATAAAGTGCCTTGATTGCTTTGTCCTGGTTGGCACCCACCGAAAGAGCGATTTCAATTTCTACTTTTTCTGCAGTGAAATCATTAATGGAACGGACCGGTACCTTCTTCTTTTTTACGGCCTCTTCAATGGAGCTAATAACCGCTTCCGTGGTCTGCATGCACGGAAGCTCCTTTATGAGCAGCTTGTTGGGGCCTTTTTTCTCGATGCGAGCACGGACTTTGATTTTGCCGAATCCTTTGTCATATTCGCTTACATCCATTACCCCGCCGGTCTGGAAATCTGGCATTACATTAATTTCTACCGGGGCTTTTTTCTTTTCCTGGATAATCTGAATCTCGGCTTCCAGCAACTCGATAAAATTGTGAGGCAGAATGTGCGTGGAAAGGCCTACGGCAATGCCTTCTGCACCGAGCATTAAAAGCAGCGGGAGCTTGGAAGGCAGGGTAACCGGCTCTCTGTTACGTCCGTCATAGCTGGGGATAAATTCGGTCAGATCTTTGTTGAACAGCTCTTCGCGAGCAAGCTGAGTCAGCCGGCACTCAATATATCTGGAGGCTGCGGCCTGGTCGCCGGTTAATATGTTACCAAAATTGCCCTGGCCTTCAATGAGATATCGCTTGTTGGTCAGTGTGACGAGGGCGTCACCGATGGAGGCGTCACCATGCGGGTGATACTGCATGGTGTGGCCTACTACATTGGCCACTTTGATGAAGCGTCCATCGTCTTTTTCTTTCAGTGCATGGAGGATACGACGTTGGACAGGCTTGAGACCGTCGGCCACATTAGGAATGGCACGTTCACATATAACATAAGAGGCATATTGAAGGAAGTTAAAGTCAATCAGGTCGGTTAGTGGACCATGCCGTTCATGGACAGGGAGATGATCCTTAGGCGCTTGAGGTTCATTGCTGTTACCATCACCGGAGGTCCCTGTTTCAGGCAGAGCGGGTAATTCGCCGGATGGATCGAAGATGTCATCTTTGTTTTGCATGCTTGTATTACGGTCGGAACGTCTGCCTTTGCTTGAAACAGGTTCTTCTCCAAATAAAAATCTCTGATGTTCTTTACTCATACTAATATTTCTTCATCAATTACAAGATTATCCATGATATAGTTGCGGCGTTCCTGTGTGTTCTTTCCCATATAAAATGCGAGCGTTTCACCGATAGAGTGCTCACCGGAAATCGTAACCGGCCTGAGTCGCATGTCTTGTCCGACAAAGGCCTTGAACTCTGATGGAGATATCTCTCCAAGCCCTTTGAATCGGGTAACTTCATGCGCACGCCCAAGTTTTTTCATGGCTGCGTCACGCTCCTGCTCGGAATAACAGTAGATGGTCTCTTTCTTATTACGCACACGGAAGAGAGGCGTTTCAAGGATCTTGAGGTGCCCGCGTTCTACTAACGACTGAAAGAAACGCAGAAAGAAAGTAATCAGCAGGTTACGGATATGAAGACCGTCAACATCGGCGTCCGTGGCTAAAATCACATGGTTATATCGCAGATTATTTATATTTTCCTCTACATCCAGGCTCTTCATCAGGTTGAAGATTTCTTCGTTTTTGTAGAGTGCATCCTTCTTGAGGTCGCACACGTTGAGAGGCTTACCCTTGAGAGTATAGATTGCCTGAGTTTTAACATCACGGCAGCTCACTATAGAACCGGCTGCGGACTGACCCTCTGTGATGAAGATCATTGTGTCTGTGTGCAAACATTTAGCGTGATTGTAGTGTTTTTTGCAATCACGCAACTGAGGTACCCGGATAGAGATGGCTTTGGAGCGTTCACGCGCCAGCTTTTTAACTGCATTGAGTTCCTTACGGAACTTTTGCGTTTCGATGATTTTATTGATTAACTTATCTGCCTGTGTTTTATTACTGTGCAGTAATTTCAGTACTGCCTCTTGCACGCGAGACACAATTTCAGAGCGGATTTCCGCATTACCCAGCTTGCATTTGGTCTGACTTTCAAATATCGGTGCTTTCAGACGGATTGAAATTGCACCGAGCAGGCCTTCACGCACATCATCGCCGCTGAACTTCTTCTTAGCAAAATCATTTACTCCTCGAAGGATGCCTTCACGGAATCCGCTCAGGTGCGTACCCCCATCGTTAGTGTACTGACCGTTTACAAATGAATAGTAGTCCTCGTTAAACCGGTTTGTGTGAGTGAAGGCGAATTCCAGAGTAGCATCACGAAAGTGCAATGGCTTATATATCTTCTCGAAAGAGGTCTCATCTTCAATCAGGTCCAGGATGCCGCCGGTTGACAAAAAACGTCGGTCATTATAATTGATGCGCAGTCCAGCGTTCAGATAAGTATAAAAGCGAAGTCGTCGCTCAATATGTTCTTCACAGAATTGGTAATTCGGAAAAATGTCGGGATCCGGCACAAAGTTGACAAATGTACCGTTAGGCTGGTCTGTCTTGCCCTTTTTCTGTTTGATTAGTTTGCCGAACTCAAATCTGGCTTGTGAGTATTTACCCTCGCGATGACTGCACACCATGAAGTCGGAGGAGAGAGCATTGACTGCTTTGGTGCCGATTCCGTTGAGGCCGACGCTGAACTGGAATACATCGTCATTATATTTTGCACCTGTATTGATCTTTGACACACACTCCACAACTTTGCCCAGTGGAATGCCCCGGCCATAATCACGTACGGTTACCCTGTTTTCCTTGATGGTGATATCGATTTTTTTACCATGGCCCATGATGAACTCATCGATCGCATTGTCGATGACCTCCTTGAGCAGGATATAAATTCCGTCATCATAGTGTGTTCCACTGCCAGTCCGCCCGATATACATCCCCGTACGCAGCCGGATATGCTCCAGCGATGATAGGGTCTTAATCTTATCATCAGTGTATTCGTGCTTCTTTTTAACCTTACCCATAGACAATTGTCTGTTGTTCATCCGTTATTTCTTGTTGTCCCCCACTCCAAATCAGGTTTTGAAGGGGCATATAGAAGTGCATAAACTATCAATAATCCCGAATTCTTGCAAGGAGAGAACGGAAAAAAGGCGTATTTTTCTTCTTAAAAGGATTCCGGTAGGAATAATTGGGGGATGAGAGGCTAGTAAGGCTATTGAAAGCTTTGACATCTCAGATGCCTTCACTGGCCTAAAGAAATGCTTGCAGTCCTGGGCAATAAATAGGATGATTATGTGTAATTTAGTAAAAAAAACTCTACGCTTTACGGTGATATTCTCATAATCTCAAGGAGACCTGCTACTATGGCCAAAATGATTGCGTACTCAATAACTGTCCTTCTATTTCATACTCTATTACCGGCAGCTGTTGCCCAAAAGGCCGATGTGCTTTCGTGGTATGATACTCGCTATCTCAATGTGGAGGGAAAGGGCTGGACAGACGTGAATAGCTTCTACGACCGTCTGCCCGCTAAGGCCGAAACTATTGTGCGTGAGCCTGTCTGGAACTTAAGTCGCCATTCGGCGGGAATGTGCGTACGTTTTATTACTGACGCCAGCGAAATCCAGGCTCGATGGGAGCTACGATATAAGAATCTTGCGATGCCGCACATGCCGGCTACCGGCGTCAGCGGCCTGGACCTCTATGTAAAGGGCCTGGATGAGAAATGGAAATGGCTTGCCGTAGGAAGGCCCACACAGTTCCCCGTCAATTCGGTTACTCTCGTAAAGAATATTCCGGAAGGTAAACGAGAATACCTTCTCTACCTTCCACTTTATAACGGAGTTTTATCGGTTGAGATTGGTGTTCCTGAAGGCTCATCATTTCGAAAAGCGGCTTCGTACCCCGAAGATTGTAAACCAATAGTCTTTTACGGTACCTCAATTACTCAGGGCGGATGCGCTTCACGCACCGGCATGGTCCATACGGCCATCTTGGGACGACGGTTAAACTATCCTGTTATCAATCTTGGTTTCTCCGGAAATGGTCGCATGGAGCCTGAAATGGCGGACCTTTTTGCCGAACTCGATCCGTCTGTTTATGTCCTTGACTGCCTGCCGAATATGAATGGGCAAATGGTTGCCGAGCGAGTGGCTCCATTTGTTAAGAGACTAAGAAAGGCGCATCCCGAGACGCCTATACTTCTTATTGAGGACAGGATCTATTCTGACGCTTTCTTCGTCCCATCTCGCCGACAACGAAATGTGGAGAACCACAAAGAGCTGCACAGGATATATTCTCGCCTCAAGTCGGAAGGCGTCAAGCACCTCCACTACCTGTCCGGGGACCGGCTTTTAGGGGATGATTGTGATAACCTGGCGACGGTAGATGGATCTCATCCCACAGATCTCGGTTTTATGCGTCAGGCTGATGCATTCTACGAAGTACTCAAACCAATCCTGCTCAGCAACAACCAATAATGAATATCTTAGTACTCGAAACAAATGCTGGAGGCAATATTATATGAGAAGGCCGGAAACTATCGACCGATATCATCACAGATCGTATATCATCGACCTGTTATTCATTGCTCTTATCTGTTGCACAGGGAGTATTGTAACGTCCGGCCAGGAAATCATTACAATCAAGGACCGAGGCACCGATAATGCACTCTTGCTGTACAAAGACAAACCTATGTTCAAGACAGGACCGATTAGCGAAGATCGGGTATTTATGTATTCAATTGGATCGGGCTTCTTTAATCATAAAGAGTGGTTTGACTATATGCAGAAATACAGTTTTGAATTTGGTCGCGTTTATCCCGCACATGCATGGCACTCGGATCAGGTTGTTCAATCACGCAAGCCATTGTATCCCTTTCTGATTAAACACCGCACTAAGCAAGTATATCCTGTTGTTGATCTTTTGACACCGGATAAACAGTACTGGTCTAATTTTTCCAAAGTTCTGGAAGAGGCTGAGAAGAAAGACATTGTCTTATGCATTCAACTATACCAGAGATGGTACTGGGGCAATAGCGCAGCTCGCAACCAACTTTTTTTTCACAGGGACTATAACATCAATGATATCCATGAAATTGACTCTCGTACCTTCTGGAAGCATACATCCGATTCCTATCCGAATGGAAAACTGTGGCGAGTTCACGAGAACTTTGTGAAGAACGTCCTGAATGCAATCGGCGATCACAGAAACATTATCATTGACCTGATGAATGAAGGTTGTGTCGCAGAAGGTGTGACAAGGGCTTGGATTGACCGTACGCTGGAGATTATCCAGACATGGGAGAATAACAACGGACGAGACATCCTGGTCGGAATGGACATGGACCACTTCCTGCAAAAAAAGGATACTGCCAATCTGGATTGGCTGCTTGAACATCCCGGGATGGAACTCATAATCGGCGAGGACAAATGGATATACTTCGATACAAATGAAACGATTGCCAAACGAAAAATCTACAAAAAACCAATTATCTGGGTGAATGAGAAGGCCAACGGATATATGGATACATTTTCTCTTACAGACCATCCCAATCGACGGCTTCATTATTTATGGCTGGGTATGATGATGAAAGTCCAGTGTCTCGGGCTCTATGAGAAGGGTAATCATACACAGGAACATTTGCTGCAAACACCGGAGGCCAAAGCGCTGGGCAACTTCAACCGAACGCTGATGAAGTTTTTCAACAACACAATAACAGATTATGCTGCCCTTAAATGTCGAAACGATATTATAGAAAAATCGCCGCAGGTACGGCAGAAATTAGCGTTATCTTCACCTAATGAGACTATTATTTATCTGCACAGTGGATTTGGAGTTGGTCAGATTGGCGGTACCGAACTGAAATTGAACAATCTCGAAATGCCTGAACGAACCGTATCCGTGCAATTCATACACCCTGATACCGGAGAGATTACTACAGGTCGAACCGTAGTTGACGGAGGTAGAGCGAAGCTTGTACTGCCTGCTTTTCATGAAAACATTGCAGTTTACCTTAAATGTAAACAATAAGCTCAGCATGTAATACCACTTTTTTATTGTTGCAGAAAATGTTTAGAATTGTCAAAATGCCCTCTGGAACAACTGTTTTGCATTTATGTCGATACATAAAATGCTGACACCAGCAATGAAAGGATAACCTATGAAAAAATTACTAACAGCCATGTTACTTTTAACTTTAATTATTTCAAAGCAGTCTCTTCTTGGGCAACAATTTCCTTCGGTCTCAGAGAGTCAACGTATCAAAATGTTAAAGCATCCGAATAATCGGCCTGTCCGTATGGTGCTCGATACAGATACCTATAATGAAATTGATGATCAGTTTGCCGTTGTCTATGCGTTAATTTCACCTGAGCTGGATTTGAAAGCTGTTTATGCCGCTCCTTTCAAAAATAACAGATCAAAAGGGCCGAAAGACGGCATGGAAAAAAGTTATGAAGAAATATTAAGAATCCTTGCTAAATTAGGCAAGGCTTCTAATGACTTTGCTTTCAGGGGAAGCACGAGTTATTTGAAGGACATACGCAATCCGGAAAGAAGTCCGGCTGCTATGGATTTGGTTGAAAGGGCAAGGAAAAGCAGTCCTGAAGATCCTCTCTATGTTGCAGCCGTTGGGGCAATTACAAATGTCAGTAATGCTATCCTGATTGATCCATCCATAATCAATAATATTGTAGTTGTATGGCTGGGCGGTAATGGTCACCATTGGCCTCATCAAAGAGAATTTAACTTCAGGCAGGATTTAAATGCTTCCAGAATCATTTTTGACAGCGGCGTGCCTTTTGTGCAATTGCCTTGTACTCCTGTTGTTACTCATTTTACAACCACGGTACCCGAAATGGAGCGATATGTCGGCGGCCGGGGAGAAATTGGTGATTACCTGCTCAGGATATTCAAGGATTATAGAAAAGATCATTTTGGATGGTCCAAAGTACTTTGGGATATGACGGCAGTCGCCTGGATTATTAACGACAAATGGCTGCCCTCCAATCTTGTGCACAGCCCGATAGTAACCGATAACTATACTTTGAGTTTTGATAATTCCAGACATCTGATTAGGTCTGTTTACTTTGTTCAGAGAGATCCGATATTCAGAGATTTTTTTACAAAACTGGATAAGCGGCCAAAAAAGTAGTTTTATTGTAAATAAGCATTTTCTGTTTTTCTTATTTGAATACGCCTGACAGGATTCGAACCTGTGACCTTCGGTTTAGGAAACCGATGCTCTATCCTACTGAGCTACAGGCGCATTAATATATAACTTGCAGGAATATAGCAACCTATCAGTTGTTCTGTCAATCCTTTTTAGGTCGTATATAAAAGAGCCAAGTCTGAAAAGCGATTATTTTTGTATTATTTTGAAGGCAATATCATTTCCTATGTGCAGAGCGTGTCCTCCTGTCGTTTTCAATTCCGGTATCATGCAGGTCAGCTTTCCGTTTTGTGATTTTATTGTTTCGGCGTCCATGAATCTGCCTCGCCATGTCCGGTACAATCGCACTTCATAACTGCCTTCGGGCAATCCTGAAATTGTGAATTTTTCATTTGCTACGCTTGTGCGGGGATTTACGACCCAGCCAAAGATGAGTTTATCGCTTTTCATTGCCCATGCATCGCAATCGCCGGCTGAAATTTTGGCTGGTTTGAAATCCTGGTTTGCGAAATCAATATCCGAGACGAACCTTGAGAAATGAAGTATCTGGTTGGTTACAACACTGTCGTTTATGAAATAATCATTGTATGACCACCAGAACGGTGTTGTGCAAGAGCCATTTGTGAGGCTGACCCATAACGCGTTGTGATACATAGCAAGATATCCGGGCATGCCGGGTTCATAGTATGTAT
>JAVVFI010000070.1:0-16920 GCA_032250555.1 Sedimentisphaerales bacterium | reverse complement strand
TAATGACCTGATCGCTGCTTCCATTCATGATCAATTTCCTTATTTCCCGAGAAACACTTAATATCTCATAAATGCTTTTTCGTCCCTTGTAACCGGTTTGGTAGCAACTTTCGCATCCGCCAGGGCGATATAGTTCAATTTTCTTATCAATATCAGGCTTACCGGCGAATAGACGCTTTAGCTCGTCTTCAGAAGGTTTATAGGCTTGCCGGCACTTCGGACAGGACGTCCTTATAAGTCTTTGGGCTACTGTCCCCAGAAGAGCTGAAGATACAAGAAATGGCGGTATTCCGAGGTCAATCAAACGTGAAATCGCCCCGGCAGCATCATTTGTATGTAAAGTACTCAAAACCAAGTGGCCGGTCAGAGCCGCGCTGACGGCTATTTCAGCGGTTTCAGCATCACGAATCTCACCAATCAGGATGATGTCAGGGTCCTGTCGGAGGATGCTACGCAGAGCCAGGGCGAAAGTCCTTCCCGCCACCGGTCTTGCCTGTACCTGTGTAATGCCTGGGAGACGGTATTCTACCGGATCCTCTACAGTAACGATATTTTTTTCAGGTGTATTAAGTAATTGAAGTATTGAATAAAGGGTAGTAGTCTTACCGGAGCCGGTTGGACCTGTGAGCAAAAGCATACCGTAGGGATTGTCAACTAATGATCTGAATTTCTGATTATCCTCTGCTGAAGTAACGACTTCATCAATTGACCACTTATCAACATCCTTATCCAGAATCCTGATTACTATCTTTTCTCCTCCAATTGCCGGTAAGGATGAAATTCTAAGATCATAATCCTTGCCGCTGCGGCAGGTAGGCATATGGCCATCCTGAGGAACTCTTCGTTCAGAAATGTCCATATCCGCCATAATCTTAATGTGCGAAATCATTTCCTGCTGTACTGACACAGGCATATTGACCGTTGGACGTAAGATTCCGTCTATACGGTATCTCACTCTTACCTCAGAGTCCTGCGGCTCGATATGTATATCGCTTGCATTGGAATCGATGGCGCCATCTACTATAGAAGAAACCAACTTTGCAATAGGAGAACTGTCATCTCTTTCTAATTCTTTCTCGAGATCATCTTTTTGAGTTCTCCTGGCAGGTTCTTCCTCCATGCGCATCGAGACAATAGCCTGCTTTGTTACATTTGTTACGTCAAAATGAAAATGTATCGCACGTTTTATGGCACTGGGCGTGGCGGCAACCGGTATGATTTTGTACCCGGTCTTCATCTCGATTTGATCACGGGCAGACAGATTCAAAGGGGAACTCATTGCTACTCGCAGGTGATCACCCTCTCTTTTTATCGGAATAACATTATACCGATTAGCTACTTCATAAGGCACTAAGTGAGCCACCATCGGCTCAACCATATCAGGTGAAAGATTTATGAACTCGGTTTTACTTGTACCTGCAATAACCTTCGTTAACTGATCCTCATCAAGAAGTTTTTCTTTTTTCAGGATATTCATCAGCCCCTGGCCTGTTTTTTCGTGCTCATCTATAACGGCCTGAAGAGTTTTCTCATCGAGAATTTTCTCTTCCATAATGAATGAAATTAATGGGTCTTTCTTTTCCATAATCTTCAATATCCATAGACCGCTAAAACGACTCACTTTCAGTTAATATCGGCACTGTCTCATTACCACTTAAAGACAAACACACTTAAACCATTCTTATTGTACTTAACATATTGTTTAATACCTGTAAGACCGATAAAAAGCTTGAAATGTAAGCTTCTCTGACTCATTTATTATTAATGCTTATAGTTCTGACTATGAGTTCTGTACGGTCTTGTTTTAACTCTGAAAACGCTTAAGTAAATTTGCACTTTCATGCTTTATTCCGGCTCGTTTGCTTTATATTTTCCACTTTTTCAATGATGCAGCTCTTATTATTTGACGATTATTCATATGATTTTGACTTTAATATATTGCCAAAGAAGGAAGTACATACTCAAAGGCCTGGATGATGGATGACACACGCTATAAAATTTTATTTATTGAAGACGACAAGCTCGATCAGATGGCTTTTGAGCGGTTTGTTAAGGTCGAAAAGCTAGCGTATGATTGCACAGTAGCATCGTCCGTTTCACAAGCCAAGAGCATATTGGTTTGCGAAGATTTTGATGCCATAATTTCCGATTATTCACTTGGCGACGGTACAGCACTTAATATATTGGATTTGACAAAAGAAATCCCAGTTATAATTGTTACCGGAGAGGGTGATGAAGAAGTAGCTACTCAAGCCTGGAGAAAGGGCGCTTATGATTATCTTATAAAAGATATCGAACGGAATTACCTTAAAGTTATCCCAAAAACAATCAAGAATGCTATCGAACACAAAAAAATGGAGGAAGCTCTTGAAAGGAAGCAAAAGAATCTGGAGGCAATATTTGATGCGGCACCCGGTTGTATGCTGTTAATCGATGAGAATATGATTGTCACTCGGGCCAATGATGCTGTAAAACAATTGGCTCAAAAAGAATATCGACAAATTATTAATCAAAAAATCTGCAGTGTCCTGGGGTGCATTAACTTCTGCAGCAATGAGAATGAGTACCGAAACAATCAACTATGTCAGGAATGTCTTTTATATGGAACTATAACATGTGTTTTGGATTCAGAAATATCTGTTCATGATGTTGAAGCCCAAATTACGCTTAACATTAATGAGAAAAATATCACACCATGGCTGCGTATTAGTGCAAAAACATTAATTATTGATGGCTGCAAGCATGTGGTTGTTGTGATTGACGACATAACCGAACAGAAAAGAATGAAGCGAGAGCACTACCTGGCGGAAGAAAAGTATCGGTTGATTTTCGAAAATTCTGCGGTTGCTATCACGATGGCTGATGATCAGGAGAGGCTTATTTCCTGGAACAAATTCGCGGAAGATCTTCTGGGTATGGAGAGGGAAGACCTATATCTCAGGCAGGTAAGCTCGCTGTATCCTCCGGATGAGTGGGAGAAAATAAGAGCTTGTGATGTTAGAGAAAAAGGATTGCAGCACCATTTAGTAGAAACCATGATGGTTAGAAAAGATGGCAGGATAATAGATGTAGATGTTTCACTGAGTGTTTTTAAAAATCCTGAAGATGAAGCCATGCGTTCGATAGCCATTATCAGGGACGTTACCGAGCGCAGGAAAGCAGAAGAAAAGCTTAAAGAGACAATGGAGATAAAATCGCAGTTTATATCCACTGTTTCACACGAATTGCGGACACCACTGGCTGCCATGAAAGAAGGTATTGCTATTGTCCTGGATGAGGTAACTGGGCGGATTAATGGAAAACAAAAGAAGTTCCTGAACATTGCGAAAAGGAATGTCGAAAGGCTTGAGAATATGATCAACAATATTCTCGATTTCCAAAAACTTGAAGCAGAAAAAATAGGACTGCATATACAGAATAACGATATAAAACAGGTTACTCTGGAAGTTTACGAAACAATGGCCCTTTATGCAGAGAAAAATGGCGTCAAGTTGTTTTTTGAGCTTGCCGATAACCTCCCAGAAGCAAAGTTTGACCGTGACAGAATTGTCCAGGTCTTAATAAATCTACTTGGTAATGCGATCAAATTCTCCGCTAAAAGTGGAAGTGCTTGCCTTAATGTTCAGTGTAGAAATGAAGAATTGGTGATAAGCGTTAGCGATACAGGGGTCGGAATACCGAAAAATGAGCTTCCGAAGATATTTGAGCGTTTTTACCGTGCTGAACATCAACGTGAGGAGGTACAGGGGACAGGTTTGGGTCTTTCAATCGTTAACAAAATTGTTACCAGACACGGCGGCAGAATTGAGGTAGAAAGTGAAGTAGGCCAGGGCAGTACTTTTACTGTCTTTTTACCACTGCTTCCAGAGCCTGAGCCAAACAATATACCAGTAACAGCAGATCATATTTGATAAAATTCAATTCCTAATTGGTCTTAAGTATATATTAAAGTCCAACATTGCCTTATATATTCAAAAAATAATAAAATTTCTTCAATTTATAATCAACATTTACTATTTCAGATTCGCCTTTATAATGGAATGGGTTATCTATCGGTCTTTAATTCCATAAAAAGTATTTTATTATTTTGAAAGAAGTAGCATGTTGTTTAAAGTCGTACTCAGCGACGTAGCTGAGCATTCGCAATGGGGAATCCCAGGTATCTGGGATATTCCGGATTCACTTCTTTTGTAAAACGCTTAAAAAGACCGAAATTGTGAGGTCAAAGATATAAAAAATAAGTATTTGAAAAGAAGGCATTTTGAAAGGAGAAGTAAATTATGAAAAAGAAACATCTGTACAAAGCCGTCATTCTTTTGTCATTCCTGGTCGTAGGAATCCAACCGGCACTTGCGACAACCTATAGTCTTGTTCCCGGCACTGATATCTCTGGTGTCGGAGTGTGGTCAGAAGGAAATACAGTATTCACCTTTACGCATGACTTATCTGGTCATGACATATATATGCAAGATAAGATTGGTATACCAGGTATAGGCATAACTATCGACGGAAACAATCATACGATAACAGGGCCGAGTTCTTCCGGTGTTGGAGTAAATATTGTTAATTGTCAAAATATCACAATCAAAAATCTTAATGTCACTGAATTCACGTCATCTAATTTAGATATTGGGATCTGGATACAACTTTCATACAACATCACTCTGACGAGTAATTCTGTTTGCTGCAACAGTTATGGAATTAAGCTCCAGGGTAATTATACTGGCGTGACGCAAGGCAATGCCCTGACAAACAACGAAGTATCAAATAACCTGCAGTATGCAATCTATCTTTATGGTTCCACTTACAACACTCTGACGTTTAATACCATTTCTGACAATTATCGTGGAATCCGCATCTTAGATGGGTCCAATTACAACAATGTCTACAATAACCATATCACCAATAACACGCTACAGGCATCTGTGACTGATAGTATTGGGAACATATTCAACCTGCCTTCAGCGCAAGGTGGAGGCAACTACTGGAGCAATTGGTCATTGACGTCGGATCCACCTCAGTCGGACACCAACGGCGATGGCTTTGTGGATGCTCCCTATGTATTCAATGGTGCACAAGATGCTCTTCCTTGGGCCAATCCGGATGGCCCACCACCACCTCCTTCGCCACAGGATGAGATTGAAGCACTTATCTTTACTGTTGCGGAAATGAACCTACAGCATGGGATTGATAACAGCCTGGACGCAAAACTGGATGCCGCATTTAATGCATTGGACGACCTCAACCAGAACAATGATGTGGCAGCTATCAACTCCCTCAATGCCTTTATCAACGCCGCTGAAGCCCAGCGTGATAATAAGATTACTGATACCCAAGCTGATATCCTCATCACTGACGCACAATATATTATTGATTTGATTTTGGCTGAGTAATCCGAGTTCCGGAATAACAAAAGTTGTCATCTAATCTAAAATAAAAGGCTGTGAGCTCTGATACAAGAGGGCTCATGGCCTTTCTTTACATCTTCAGGCATTACTTACATAGCAGTAAGTGGAGAAAAGCTAAGAGAGAATAAGTCGAGCGGATTTTATAAAGTGATTTAGCTATTACTTAATCTAACACTTTTGTTATTATGTTCACCAAAGATTATCAGGCCGGCACACTGCTCTTGTCCAATACCTTTCGAATAACTTTGTTTATCTTTTGCATGCTGATTGGCTTGGCCATAAATTCTTTTATTCCTATTCTCTTAACCTCCTCAGGGCAGACATCCTCAGGAAATACGGAGCATAGAATTACCGGAATATCAGGCCTGATTGAAATGATTTTTTCGGCTAACTGTGTTCCGGTCATATTTGGCATAACCTGGTCAGTGATTACAAGGTCGAATTTTTCAGGTTCCTCCTGAAATGTTTCCAAAGCATCGATACTGCTGACCTTGGCGACGACGTCGAATCCGAGGCGTTCCAATATCTGCCTTGTTGAATTAATTATCAGCTCTTCATCGTCCACCAGAAGTATTAACTCCTTATCCTTGGTATCCGGTGGTGCCGATTGGTTTTCCGGGACCTCGCCGCTTTTAATCTCAGGTAAGAATATTTCAAAGGTAGTACCTTCACCGCGTGTACTGCTAACAGTTATCGCTCCATCATGACTTTTTATGATTCCATGAACTACCGAAAGCCCTAATCCTGTCCCCTCATTCGCCTTCTTTGTTGTGAAGAAAGGTTCAAAAATTCGATCCAAAACTTCTTTCTCAATTCCATGTCCTGAATCACTAACACTCAACTTCACATATTGACCCGGTTTCAGATACTCATCCCCGACTCTGGTCTCCGATTCAAAAACTACATTTTCAAGGCTGACTTCCAACAGGCCGCCATTCTTACCCATTGCGTGCGAGGCATTTGTACACAGGTTCACAAGCACCTGATGAATCTGTGTTGAATCGGCCAGAATCATACTGGCGTCTGCTTTAATCTTCCGGCTGATTTTTATTGTTGCAGGTAACGACGAACGAAGCATGCCAAGAACTTCCTTGACGATAGAGCTGATCTGTAACGGCTCTTTTTCCTGTTTCTCCTGGTCTTTTCGACTGAAGGTTAATATTTGCTTGACCAGTTTGGTTGCACGGCTAACGCAGGACATTATTTGCTCGAGATGGTCCCGAACGATATTGTCCTCTGAAAGGTCATCGAGTGACAATTCCAGGTAACCCTGCATCGCACCAAGAATATTGTTGAAATCATGCGCAATACCTCCGGCCAACGTACCAACAGCTTCCATCTTCTGTTTTTGGCTGAGCTGAAGTTCAAGTTCCATTTTTTCATTTTCAGCCTTCTTTAGTTTAGTAATGTCCAGGCCGTAGGCGTTTACATAACCTGAACCAACTATAGGCTCCAAAGTTATGAAAAACGTAAGATTATCTTCGCAATCCAGCTCATATGTCGCGCTGTTTCCAGACTCATAAGTCTCCTTTATCCTCTTGCACCATGGCTCGGGCAGAAGATTATCTTCTTTAATCTGCCATGCCTTCAGCAATGGTGAACCAGCATCATTAGCGTACAGAATTTCACAATTTTCTGATATCCTGAGGACTGGATTGGGATCTTCGCTCGGGAATTTAGCCAGATTTTTGATTTCTTCAATTGCTCTTTTGCTATCTGTTATATCTCTTATTATTCCCTGAACAATCTCCTTCCTGTCAACCTCCATCGTTGAAACAGCAATAGTTACCGTTCTTTTATCACCGCTTATTGTCAGAATTTCTGCTTCAATATTACTGTTTGGCTCCTTGCCGGATTGAACTAATAAACTATGATAATATTCAGCATTATCCTCAGGGTAAAGTGTGGTATGATGTTGCCCTATGATCTCCTTTTTCCCTCTTTCGAATAGTTCTTCAGCAGCCTTGTTGCAGTTTGTGATAACACCACTGCCGACATCTATCCAAACAATAGCATCCTGTGCATTGGCAAATGCCAGCCTAAACTTATTTTCACTATCTTGTAACGCCCTGCTAGCTTTCCTTTGCTCGGTGATATCAGATATGATATGAACAGCTCCAACAAGATTCTCATCATTGTCTATTAAAGGATCTACCTTAATGTTTAGCCATTTGTCACCAATTTCAAAATCTTTTGTCTCACTGCGATGAGATTCATACATCCGAGTTAATGGACATCTGTTCACCGGTTCTGATGAATTGTGAAGTAGTTCACAGCAGCTCCGGCCAATAATATCATTATACGGCCTCTTTAAGAATCGCGTCATGGCGCTGTTGCATTGCAGTATTTTACCTTCTTCTTTATCAATGATACAAACGCCATCGGTAATGGCGTTAAAAGTTTTGTGCCATTCCTGAGCAAAAGCATCAAACTCCTGTTGTGCCTTTGATTTTTTGCTATGTTGATAATTTCGCTTTTTGTATAAAACAAGCCAGGCAAGTGTAATTATCAGTAAAATGATAATGACTGCTGTTATCCCCCCCAGAGCCTTAAGATGAAGATTGTCACGCCGATCTTTTAACACAATGTATGCATTATTGACGAATTCTTTCATTCCCCGATCATACGCCTGCTTTTGTTCTTCATATTCCGGGCTTTGGATTAAAGCGGCTGCATCGTTATATTTTCTCTGATCTATTAATTCAAGAGCCTTACTCTCCATCATGTCGAGTTTGTCGTCTACAAAAATCCTGAGACCTTCCTCGGCATCTTTAGCATCCACAGTATTGACGTTAAAAACACGTCGTATTTCCTTAACAACAGCTTTTGATCTTGAATCAAATCCCCTGTATCGAATTTCCCAATCATGTTCTTTGGTGACCGCGGCCATAATAGCTGACATAGTAAGCATCTTGTCATGGCTCAGGGCAGATTTTTCTAAACTGTTAATTTGAGCCATTTGGATTTCTGTAGTTCTGATATGTTTGTATGATTGCCAGGTTCGCCATGAAATTAGCGATAGTATTATTGCCGCGATCAACAGCAGCAGTACACGTCTATTTGTATGGAAGAAGTTGGCTTTTCGGTCATTATCTTCGGATGTAAAGTCTATTTCTTTGAATAATTGTCTTCGAACGCTCATTTCTTAATCCTGCATTTCTATTTTAGTTAATCCTTTTTAGATGCGATTAAACCATTAGCTGAACGATCCAAATCAAACAACACGTTCTCGATGTAGATATCTTTAGATACCATTTAAACTTATTCGTAAAAGCTGCTTTTTCCGCAATAAAATTACACTGATGAATATATCGTGTAAAATCAGGTCAGAAGACCGCCGAACAATGTCAGAACTGTTAAAATCTTTTCATAAAAAGAAATGGTGTTGTATAGTAGGACATGCGCTCTATCTTATAGGGCGTACTTGGGAGTTTTTCATAATATCCACTATCTATCGGACCAAATTTTCGGACAGTTAATACCTCCTGCAGAGTTAAGAATCAATTATCTTTTAATCATCGCATTAAAGTAATTTGCGAACAGTTAAACTCTTGATGCAATTGATAGGTCATCATAATGGTGAAACATTTCTAAACTACAACATATCATAAATTTGCTGTAAGAAAAAGATATGTCCTGCTTCGCAGTCATATGTCACAAATCGCGCCAATAAAAGCACAGCATCGCCAGGATAACCGCCGCCAGTGTCGGCAGCCCATACCCCAAAGTTACTCGAAATAGTGAGAAATCCTCAAATTTTTGAGTCTCGAAGAAATCGGTTTTGGAGGTCTTTGGTCTTGCCGGAGCCCCGGAGAGCCGATTAAGGAAGCGACTAAATTGTTCAGAGAATTGCTGCATATCCTGCATTGTGCCAGCGGCCTTCGCCTCGTCCTCGGTTTGCCGCCAGCCAAAGCCTAACCAGCCGACTGGCCCACAACGTTCCCAGGTCTTGCCGAAGTATTGCCATGAAAGGCATCATACGTGTCCCGAGTTTCGATATCTTAGCGGCCGAATCCATGCGCTTCATCCTCTTGCAATAATTGTAAATAAGCATTCTCGGTCACATTCTGACCGGAATGGATCGCCTTGAGCGAAACATTGCCGGCATCGACAAGTCTGAGCACCTCGGCCAATGCTCCGCTGCGGCTGCGACCATCGACAACTCCAACGATTAATGTATCACCTGTACCAATGCGTGCCTCAAGCCCATCCAGCTTCGCCGCATCCCGAGCCAGATGCTGAATATTCTCATCATCGCCTTCCAGCTCCAATGTGAAGTCGTCACAGCGAAGATGTTGCTTCATATCCTGCATAGAACCAGAGAAGATCATACGCCCTTCATGCATCACCCCTATATGGTCGCAGATATGATCGATGTCGCTGAGAATGTGCGTAGCGACCACGACTGTCTTTGTTTTTCCCAGTTCGCGGATGAGGTCCAGTGTGAATCGCCGGGCCGAAGGATCCAAACCCGCCGTCGGCTCATCCCACAGCAGCACAGGCGGGTCACCGACAAGCGAGGCGGCAATCCCTAATCGAGTGCACATCCCGGTGGAGAAGGTCTTTATCTGCTGTTCGGTGGCCGTAAGCAATCCCACGGCACGGAGCAATGCGGATATCCGAGGTTTGCGAACCTGGCGCGGCAGCCGGGACAACTTGCCGAGAAGGTCCAGGTATTCGATGGGTCGTAAGTTGCCGGGCAGCTTCGGATTTGTGGGCAGATACCCAATCTTCGAACGGACACCAACCGCGCCCGGACCACACGATTTGCCGAAGACCTCAGCCCGCCCGGCTGTCGGACGCTGCAAACCCAAAAGAAGACGCAGGGTTGTAGTCTTGCCCGCACCGTTAGGACCTAATAGTCCGAAGACCGCTCCTTTCGGTACTTCCAGGTTCATATCGTTGACCGCTATAAACCGCTGACTGTAGATCTTCGTCAGATGCTCCGTGCGAATCGCCAGTTCCATTCTAAGATCCTAAGCTGCGCCATAACTGCATGGCCATCTTTTACCCAGTCAATAATAACCAGACTTAATAAGTTTTTAGCGGTTCAAAACAACCTCACCCTATAAATTATCATTATAGAACCCTATACTCTACAATCAAGCGACTCTTGGCTTTGATTAACTCGTAGTTACAAAATGCCACACAATCTGAAATTCATCAATTCCCGCCGGAACGAACGGTTGTCGGCCCAAATGGTCTGCGAACTGACGAGGGGTGAATTCCCGCTTTCATCGCCATCATCAGACCGGCCGCTTCCATGTAGTTCTCCACAAAGATGAAACGCTCATCGTCGTCCTGGTATTCCTTCAGGACTGACCTGTTCTCTCTAACTACCACGATGGGAATCCCTCGTTCCAGACAGGCTTCGTGAGGCTCTCCCAGACAGCCCATCGGGCTGATTAGGACATCGACGTCCTCGCTGCCCAACGATCCATTCTTTTTCGTGTTGCTGAGCCTTGGCGCTTTGTTGAGTCCCTTCAGCAGGCAGTGGATGAAGTTCAAGGTAACTATTTCTATCGCCTTTCTGGGATCCACAATCTCGTAAAATCCAGGTATCGCGTAATCAACGGGCCCGTGCGCTACGGGCTTGTTTAGAGCCGATGAGATCAGCTTGGAGGCCACGGCCTCGACACCACCGACTGGATTCACACCGCCGACTTCAAAGTACTTCCTGAGCGTGGCTTCATCGATAGTGATCGGTGTGGCTATTCCCAGTGCATCGAACTCGTACTGCTTCACCTGCTCTACGAGCGGCTCCCAGTTAAGCACTTCCCCGCTGGCCAGTCCGTTCTTCATCTGTGCGATCAGCCTCAATGGCTTTTCCAGCTCAACGATTTCTACATTCGAGCCAATAGTTGCCCTGGCACCGGAAACAGCGTTGATCGACTGCCAATCGGCCTTATTAACAGCGATGAGAATTTTATTGAGATGTGGCCTCTCCAGATAGATCTCACCCCTTAGAAACCGGTTCAGACAGCTGCCCTCAACGTACCAGCTATTCTCCGGCATTTCGTTCACATCAGATGCGTTTACAACGTTCGGATGCAGGATAAGGTTGTCGCAGCATGCCCCCATGAGCTTTGCAACCGGATTGGCATCTCCGGCGTGCCCTCCGATTTCACATCCGATTCCTGTGGGAATAATAAGTACGATATTCATGGATATTTTTCCTTTAATCAAGTTGTTTCTATGTCGAACAATATATAAATGGTTCCATATAAAAATCCACCAAGTAAATCATGATTCAGCCGTTAACCACTGTCTATCAAAAAGATACAGAATTCTCTGCAATATATCCAGATGTTTTATACAGATTCGCATAAGGCCTTTTTCCAGGATTGCTTCTGAGATTGCTTAATTCCAAAAGAGTTAAAGGCTTCATTCTGCGGCTCTACAGTAGTCCCATCTTTGCCTGATAAGTAAAGCCAGCCCTTTGGTTATATTTCCTCTTGATCTGCCTGTCCTTCAACTTGTATAATCGTTTCTATCAGTGGAAATTGAATTTCCTATCAGCCATTTTGAATGTATTGATTAGAAATACTAAATAAAACATTGAGGTATTAAATTATGAAAAAGTATATTATTATCCTTCTCATTTTGCTGCCGGCCTTGACATTTGCCCAAACGGGAAAAGTATTCGACAACCTATCAATGAAAAGTGAAATATTAAATATGGACCGGAAATATGCCATCTATCTTCCCCCGGATTATGAAACTTCGAAAAGAAGTTATCCCGTACTATATTTGCTGCATGGCGGCGGTGATGACCAAACCGGATGGATACAGTTCGGTGAAGTAAAATATATTACCGACAAAACTATCAAAAAAGGCAAATCAACACCTATGATTATAGTCATGCCTGATGCTAATTCAGGGAAACGCGGCTATACAAATGATGCGACAGGTGAGTGGCGTTACGAAGATTTTTTCTTCGACGAATTTATGCCTTTTGTCGAAAAACGTTATCGAATAAAAAGTGAAAAACGGTACCGTGCTATTGCCGGTTTATCAATGGGAGGAGGAGGGACTTTGTATTATGCCCTGCATCGTCCTGATTTGTTTAGCTCTGCCTGTCCGTTAAGTGCTTCAGCTCGGCCAATTAGCAAAGAAGGAGCAAAAAGCTACATGGAACGAAGGGGAATGACTGATGCGTCCGAAAAACAAGTTGAAGACTGGCTTAAAAAATATGATATTCATGAAATGATTAAGAATATGCCGGAAGATAAGAAAAAATCAGTACGTTGGTATATAGACTGTGGCGACGACGATTTTCTTTATGAAGGTAATTCATTGGTACATATCGCCATGAGGAAAAATGATATTCCGCACGAATTCAGAATTCGTGATGGAAAACATGACTGGACTTACTGGAGACATTCTTTGTATGATGTGTTAAATTTTATTTCCATCGGCTTCCATCAGGGTACTGACTAATATTTAATGGCATCTATAGCAGTCCGTTTTTATTACACTATTACATGCTCTTGAAATATAGTGATATTAATTTAGAAATAATGTGTTTGAGATTATCCACCTTACAGTTTTGAAAACATTTCCGCTCTTCTAACACTCCTGCACGAGTGCTGCTGTAATCCATTATTTGTACTCCTGTTAAACGACATAGTTCGATAATGGACTCTCAGGTTTGTAATTCAGGCTTTTTTTTAACCTTCGGTGACAACCTTCATATCCATCAACCTTGCGAGGTGATGCACACTTTCCATATGGTCACCGTAGAACACCACACGGTGCAGGAGGGTCATGGCATCCTCGGTCTCAAGGACGCTGCTCCAGTTTGCGGCCATTTTCGCTGCATCTCGAACTTCGGTTACAATCTGGCTTCGACAGCCATGTACCGATTTGGGCGGTACTTCAATGATCTTACCCGTCGATGCGAGTATCGTATCCAGGTTGATCATTTTTGTGCGGGTGACGGTCTGGCCAAGGCGGTATTGGACCTCGGGCACACAGCCGCTACCGCCAACTTCGGAATGTCCGCGCAGCAGATACGGTGCTTCGGAACCGTTGGGGCCATCCATCTTAAGCGGTGCCGTGCAATGGGCTGTCCACAAAGCATTGCGATTGGTATCGAAAGTAGCGTTGCCCTGGAATCCGGGGCGATCGATCATATATTGAAACAGGAGCATGGTCAACAACGAGTCCATGTCTCCTTCGCAAGCAGCGGGAATGCCTTTGTCTCTAAGACGAGCAAACCCGAGGCAGGGAAAACCTTTTGACAACCATCCCATACAGGTGCCCACGGCCAGTCCATCTGCTCGTTCCCGTTCCATTAGAAGCTGCAGCGCCACACTGACGCGTGCGGCCATTCTTATATCCTCTTGATTCGGTTCGATGATTTCTTTGGCGTTCCTTGTCCAACTGTTGATTTCGGCCCTGACGTCACTGTCTGGAGCAGCGGAAATCATTTCGTTGAAGGCCTTCTCTTCTATGGCCACTACATCAGCGCCCAAGCGCTCCTTGACCTTATCCGGTGACTGGGCATCTGTCGTACCTCGAGCCGGAGGGAACAGTAGAATCCGTGTCTGCTTCATCATAGGGATTACTCTCAGCAAACGAAGGGCCCGTTCAAGCTCATCGTAGTTGCTGCTTGCCAGAAGGGTGACTCGATGTCCCCTATTATGCCAGCGTGGAGCATACATCCAATCATGGCCGCTTGCAGGCAGTGAGAATAATATCATAGGATGCGATCCGTCGAGAACCGGCTGTACTACCCTTGTTAAGGCAAAGTTTTCCACGTTGATAGTAAGGACCGGGGCTTCCGGCCCAGCCTTATTTAACAAGGCGGCCGTTTGCTCGGCATTGGTCGACTGGCCGATTATCAACTCGACGTTCCCCAGCTCCTTTTCCGCCCTGGCCAGCCGTGTTTTCATGACATCTATTTGCCCGGTGTCTGCCCCCCAATTTCGGTGATTAGGGACCGGCGTTCCTGTAAAGATGACACAGATTCGTGACTTTCCCCGTGATTGAAGAGGCGGTGATTGCGAAGCCCAGGCGTGCGACCAGGTTGCACCGGCAAGCATCAATCCACCGGTTACTCCGGTTCCCAGAAATTCCCGTCGTGTACAGTGTTCACACATAGCTATTACCTCCAAATGAAAAAAAAATGGAAAATCAATTACAATATACCAAATGACTATATCACTATAATAATGATGTTACAAGAGAAAAAAAGGTAATAACACACTTTAATGATAGAGCCATGATTACTTTTTCTGTTGTATTTTCTTATCTTAACGTATACACTTAACTTTCCAAATTTTATAAATCAACAGCTATTTTCGCAATGAAAGGCGGAAACATTATGGAAAACAGCCTCACTCAAAGACGTCAGTTCTTGAAATCCACTGCGGCAGTCGGAATGGGATTAGTCATTCTACCCAGCGGTACACTCTCTGGTGCCAACGCGCCCAGCAATAAGCTCAATGTAGCCCTGATCGGCGTGGGGGGCAGGGGCCGTGCTCACCAAGGTCCAATTTCAAGCGAAAATGTTGCGGCCCTGTGCGATGTGGACGAGAACAACCTTGCTAAGGCTGCAGAGAAGTTTCCGAAAGCCAGGCATTACATAGATTGGCGCAGATGCCTTGATCAGAAAGGGCTTGACGCGGTTATTTGCTGCACCACGGACCACACACACGCGTTCGTCGCTAACTGGGCTATGAATCGCGGGCTGCATATTTACTGCGAGAAGCCAATGGCTAACTGCGTTCACGAAGCAAGGGTAGTGCGCGAGACCTATCTCAAGAATAAACACAAGATTGCCACGCAATGCGGCACGCAACGTCATGCCAATCCAAACTTCAACCGTGTACGTGAATTGATTGTGGATGGGGCTATAGGTGAGTTGTCAGATGTTTATACCTGGGGCAACCGTCAAATCCCCCGGCCGGGCTACCTTCCAGCTCAAGGCGAACCGCCGAAGCATCTCCATTACGACCTTTGGATCGGGCCATCACCATGGCATCCTTACAACCCGGGATACATTGGTGGTTGCCTGAAGTGGAACATGTACTGGGACTTCGGCAGTGGCCAGATAGGCGATATGGGCAGCCATACGATGGATCTGGCATGGAACGCGATTGACGCCAAACTGCCGACAACGGCCCAGGCCAAGGGCGATCCATTCAATCCCGACGTCACGCCGGTCATGATGGAGAGCCATTTTGACATGCCTGCGAATAACTGGCGCCCGGCCATACGTTTGGGTTGGTACCAGGGCGGGGCCATGCCCAGATCGCCCAAGCCTTATGTTGACTTGAACAAGATCGGGCATGGCGCGATGTTCAAGGGCAGCAAGGGTTATGTAATTGCCGATTTCGGCTCGCGACTGGTATTGCCTTTTGGTGATGACGCCGACCTGACTTATTACAAGAAACGCAGCAAGGACGAGATAATCCCTGACATGGGTCACTTCCAGAAAGAATGGACCAATGCCTGCAAAAGTGATCTTAAGACCTCATGTGATTTCGAGTACAGTTGCAATCTGATTGAGACGATGCTCCTGGGATTGGTGGCCTATCGCGTTGGTAAGAAAATCGAATATGACGGCAAGCATGGGCAAGTTACTAACAGTGCTGAAGGCAATGCTCTGCTCAGTCGGAAGTATCGACCCGGCTGGACCCTTAACGGCTAACGCTGGTGATAGAGTATATATGTATTAGATTCAGATCCTATACAAACAGATTTAGCATAGGCTCTGATTTCCCTCAGCATATGTAATCAGACGTGAATATGTTAATCCGGACGCAAGGATGACCTATCATCATTGAACATAGCCAGTATCTCGCTCGATACCGGCGGGCATCCAGAAACGAACTTTCTACCGTTCTTATGCTTCGCGGTACAGTTACCAACACACAAAGTATTAATCGGTAATTCCTCATGACCTTTACCGATAGCAATAGTAATATCCTTGTCGTCAGATGTGCCATCACTTAACTGTTGCCCATATTGCCTTAGAAACATCAATAATGTTGACTGGCATGCACTACAAGATTGTTGGTCTAAAACAGTAAAGCCGGAAAATTCTATCGATAGCTCCTCAGGCGGAAGGTCAAAAGAATCCTGAACATCCTTCCAGTTTTCAGGATTTACTGCGATTGAATCAATATCAATTACGCCATATCCTCTTTGCGAACCTATCCGCAGGTGTGGAATATCATGTGCACTTATTCCCATTATTGCACATGCAACAGAATCTGCGGCAAAAGCATCGACACCAACAAGTACCACACCCAATGACTTAGGCTTACCCGCACTGGGCCCCAGGCCTTCCATGCCAACTGTTCCATCAATGATTGAAAGATGAGGTTGTAACACCGAAGACAAGTCAGCTATGGCTATATCCAATGGCTTTTCTTCATAGCCGGGAAGTTGCGGCAACATATGAAAATCTACTTTAGAACGTCGCCATAAACATCCCTTCATATTTTTCACGGATAACGTTACGCCCGTATGCATATGCGTTTTCATCACGGGTATTGAGACA
>JAVVFI010000006.1:0-32654 GCA_032250555.1 Sedimentisphaerales bacterium | reverse complement strand
GATACATCCGCATCATTACCTGAAACTACCGGTTTAGAACCGGACAGTCTGGATGATGGTTTTTCCAAGAAGTTCTGAATTTGATTGTTATCCACTTTTTCTATCATCGCACAATATTTTCTACCAAAAGAACATTATCTATATATCTTTTCGCACATTTTCGATAATACTTTAGCATATTTTTCAAAAATTATTATTCTTTTTAGACAAATTATATCTACGAATATTTCCTTTTTAATAACATATTTACATCCTATTTCCCAGTTAAAACGTTTCAGCTACCTCATAACTGACAAACTTAATAAATTCAAGGGAACTTACAGATGCCAACTGTTCCTGCATAGGTGCATAACCCGAGCGTTTATGATAACGAAAATAGTCTTTAATCCGATACTGGGTTGTTTTATCAGCGCTGTCCCAAACCTGCTCAAGACCCCATAGCAACTGCCCATCACGCAGGTCAAGAAGCTTTAAGCGGAGCCCTATAATCATATGAGGATAAGGCCTGAATTCGGTAATAGTACCAAGCAAAACGGCATCGCATTTTAACGTTTCACGGATTTCCAATATCTGGTCAAGAGTGTATTGGGAATTCAAATCCAACTGCAAGCTTCTCCATAAAGAATCACTTTGCCGGACAACAGTTAAACCGAAAACCTGCTTTTTTTGCAAGGCCTGGTATAGCTTCTCGCTTACATCATTTGAGACTGCCGGATAACTCGAATTGTTGTCCAACTCTATTATGGCTACCCTCCCAATTGTAGATAAGCTCTTATCCGGATTTATATAATAGTAGTCGGCTGCGGGTGCAGAACCAGAATAATAAGTAACGCAGCCTGATAGAAGAACCGCCAGGAGGAACAATATCGTTACCTGTGAGATGTAACTCAAACTATAAGCAAAGAGCAATAAACGCTCAGCTTTGAAATGTGATAAAACTGTTCTTAAGCTATTCATTCGATTCACCTAATGTTATTGCATCCTATGGTTTAGACTTAGCTGGTTTACTTACTGATGCGACTTTGACTTCACCGCCGAGAACAGTAAGTATTTTAAACAAAGCTTCCAGTTGTGCTGTTTCTGCATCACGTATTTCGTCGCGAAAACCAAGGATATCATTTTTCCAACTATTCAACTCAATCTGCATTGCAATTACAACATCGTTCGCTTCGCTAAGTTCTTTTTGCGTCTGCTGCAATTGAGTATCAAGAGCAACCACCTGTTCTTCAAGCAACTTATTCGTTTCAGTAAGTTCCTGGTTTTGCTGCCGTAACACAGCCGTTTCTTCAGAAAGTTTTGCATATCGCTGCGACAGTTCCATCGCAGATTCTATAACGGTCGGCTTCTGTGAACCGGATTCCTGAAACCTGTTTGCGACAGAAGTATTCTGCTGTTTTTCACTAAAGCCGGGTCTAACAGCAGTTCTCGGGGGCTCCTGTACAGAGACACAGTTCGATATTAAAATTATCGATGTTAATGAAAGCAATAAAATTGTTTTTTTGATAGTGTACATTGTACTATTCTCCATTAATTTGATACGGTTGCCATTTCCGGCTCAGCTTTTTTTTCTGAAACCTTTGCCGCTTTGACACCAGCATAATCACATCTCAAAAACATTGATGTTCCACAGGAACATATTATTTCTATAACAGAATAATCAGACTTGCTTTCGGCGATACGCACCTGCGGCTCACCCAAAGCTGCTGCCGGTTCTTCTGAAGATTTTGTCTCGGCCTGCATAATATCCAGGGTGAATTTGCCATCAAGCTTAACTTGACTTTCCTTAAGGATTCTACATGCTGAATGTCTCATTTATTATCTTATTCCTTTTAATTAATTTATTAGTTAAAGGCTTATTGTTATTTAAGCTTGAATCTTTAATCGGCGGTCTATTATTCAAGCACAGAAATCAATTCCGGTACTATCGGGACTCAGACCGCCCGGATTTTCAGTTAATTCTTCGTCTGTCTTGCTGATATCCTGCTGCTCAAATGATTCATCCGTCTGTTGTTCATCTTTTTCTTCATTTTCCTGGTTTAACTGCTGTCGACGTTTTTTCCCCTCACGTCGTTTTGCAGGAGTCAAACCAGTGATACCTTGCAAGCCTATGACCGGTTTTATCATATTTGAATCATAATCCGCCATCTTTCCACTGCCTCAATTTAACAGATAAGTTAAATATAGCGCTTGCGTGCATTTGACTGACACGCGATTCTGTAATTTCAAAGACTTCGGCAATTTGCTTCATCGTCAGATGCTGCTGGTAATAAAGCAGTATGACCTGGCGCTGCCTGTCTGACAATTCCTGTATCGCCCGGGTCAAATTATCTATAAGCTCAACTTGTTCGATTTTCTGATCAGGAGCGCTGGTATGAGCAGCAGCCAATAAATTACTCAATACAGGTGACTCTTCATTAAAGCCATCAAGTGAGACAAAATATTGTGCACGAGCGCCTTCGAATGTCTCAGAAAGCTCATCAATAGTGATTCCAAGTTTTTCGGCTAATTCAGCATCAGTCGGATTTGTTCCAGTCTCTTCAAGTATTTTCCTGCTGAGCTGCCGGGCACGGCGTATTTTCTTATTTAGATTTGCAGGCAGCAACGATGAGGCACGCAGCTCATCAATAACAGCTCCTTTGATCCTAATATACGCATAGGTTTTAAATTCTGCATGATGGGACGGGTCATAATCACGAGAAGCCTTAACCAATCCCACGGCTCCAGCAGATACCATATCTTCAAATGACAGCGGGGGTTTCAGATACGTTACTACCTGCTTTACTATCCTATGAACCATAGGTAAAAGTTCGGTTATCTGCTGATCATCGATTTTGCCTTTGTTGGATTCTTTCTGGCCTGAGTATGCGCGCAGGGCAACGTATTTCAGATGCTTTCGGCTATCTTTAGTTTTTTCCAATATTAATAAGCCGTCTTTATTGTTTTTATTTAAGCGATCTTCAGAGATGTTTTCAGTCACTATCGTCACTATCCTTTTCCTCTTGCTCATTCATTTGGTCTGTAACCATTGCACTTACCACAATAGCGTTTACTCCCCTTACCGCCCAGGTTGCCGCTATATAGGCAAGGACCGCTGCGACGAGCGCTCTTTTGCAGCAGGTGAAAGGTGTAAGGCCACTAATCAATCCTATAAAGCTCACACCAAAATAGCACGCCACGGCAATAGTTACTGCAATAGATTTAATATGTAACGGCATAGCTTTCAAAATCCTCTATATCACAATCTCATGTCCAGCAGGTTTAATAAATCACAAATTACCTTATAATGCTGCCCCCCCCCGCTACAGCAGGCGCAAGCTGTCCCTGTTCACCAGGTGCTGTCATCTCAGTCTGCTGGAAGGATATGGTTTCTATCGGCTCTACCTCGGTCCCTAACACTATTTCATCATAGGCTATGACCGGTAAGAGTGAAACTGTTCTGTTTAACATTGCCGCCAGCGGCGAACGCAATCTTGAATCGCACAGCAAAACGACCCTGTCCAAACCTTTGTCCATTGCTTCCTTCCAGGCTTTTGCGCTTTTTCGACTTAAATCCATAGCTATTTCTGTTGGCAAAGCGAGATTTATTCCATCCGCTTCCTGCCTTAAATTAGAAACTATTTGATGTTCGAGCGAAGGTTCAAGTGTTATGGCCAATATTTTACCGGCATCGTTTTTATACAGATCGGTAATAGTTCTATTAAGGCATTTGCGAACCATCTCGGTTAAAACATCAGCGTTTTTAGTTTTAGAAGCATTCTCCCCCAAAGACTCAAGTATAACAGTCAACTCACGTATAGGTATCGAATCTGACAAGAGGTTCTTAAGCACTCGCTGAAGCAATCCGACAGATACTTCTCCATTTGCACCCACGACTTCTCCAACCAAAGAGGGCTGGGTCTTGCGCAGGCGGTCGATAAGAAGCTGAACGTCTTCTCGTGTCAGCAATTCGTCCGCGTGCTTTTTCAGTGTTTCAGATAAATGAGTAATGAAAACGGATTCGGGATCAATTACCGTATATCCATTCAGTTCAGCTTTTTCTTTGTCATCCGGTGCAATCCACAAAGCGGGTAATCCATAAACAGGTTCAGTAGTTTCCATACCCTCCATTTTTACCTGAGCATTACCGGCATCCATAGCAAGGAACATATTTGACTCTAACTGTCCCTTTGCTACTATGTGATCAAAAATCTTAATCACATAAGTAGCTGGTTCAAGGTTTATATTATCCCTCAACCTGACAAGAGGAATAACGATGCCAAATTCCTGAGCAAACTTTCTCCGCAAGGCACCAATACGGTCAAAAATAGCGCTGTCTTTACGAGGGTCAACCATACTAATCAATCGGACGCCGACCTGCACTGAAACTCTGTCAACATCCAACAGGTCCTCAACCGGTTGTTTTTCGGCTTTTGACTTCTGTGCCGCGTCTTCGATTTTTTTCGGACGGGTTTTTCCAGATTTGACCACTGTTCGTCCGGCCAAAGCAGTACCGGCACCCAATAACAGGAAAGGCACTGCAGGCAGTCCCGGTACAAAGGCCATTGCAGCAATTATTACCGATGCTATCAACAGCGGTTCACTTGTTTTAAGAAACTGTCTGCTAAGATCCTGTCCGACACTAAACTTCGAAGATATCTTGGTTACGAGAAAACCTGAGCTTATTGAGATTATCATCGAAGGCAGCTGACTGACAAGTCCATCTCCAATGGAAAGAATCGAATATGTTTTTACAGCAACGCCAATTGTCATCCCGCGTGAGTAACCCATAGCTACACCGCCGATGATGTTAATAGCCGTAATTATGAGCCCGGCCTTGGCATCACCCTGAATGAATTTGCTGGCACCATCCATTGCACCGTAAAATTCACTTTCTTTTACAATCTTCTCTCTGCGATCGTTCGCTTGTTCTTCGGTAATTGTTCCTGCGTTAAGGTCCGCGTCAATTGCCATCTGCTTACCGGGCATCGCATCAAGGGTAAAACGAGCAGCCACTTCACTTATTCGGCCTGCTCCTTTTGTAATTACTACAAATTGTATAACAACAAGGATGAGAAATATAACCACTCCGACGACAAAACTGCCGCCGGCAACAAAATCCCCGAAGGTCTGGATAATTTTCCCGGCAGTACCCTGTAAAAGTATCAACCTTGTGGAGGCGACATTAAGTGAAAGGCGAAAGAGTGTTACGAAAAGAAGCAACGAAGGGAAAGTCGATAATTCGAGCGCCTCTTTTGATGTAAGCGTAATAATTAAAACAGAGACAGCCAATGATATACTGCCAGCGAGAAGTATGTCCAACATCCATGTTGGAAGACGTATTAGAAGGGTAGCAAGAATCGTCACGAGACCAAAAGCCAAAATAAGATTGCTGTGGGACGTGAACAGTGTATTTCGTGAGCTTAGCCCCGGGTCTCTTGGAATATTTGATTGTAAAGAACCTGCCATTAAAATTCCTTATCCTGTTTAAGCCCCGGGACCAACATCACCAAGACCGAGAATGCGTTTTATCTTTACGGCGAACCGGCCGTCAACAACCACAATACTTCCGGTTGCAAACCTCATATCTCTAAGATACAAGTCAGCCGGTTCATCGATAGATTTATCAAGCTCTAATACAGAGCCCGGTCCAAGCTGCAAAAGTCGCCTGACAGGGATTTCTATTTGCCCAATAGCAACTGTAACAGCAATATTTACATCAAGTAAGAGGTCTATACTGCCACCAGCACCTGTATCGCCCGTAGCAGCAGCTTCAGAAAATTCGACAGCCTGTGCCTCTGTTTTCGATTCTTCCTTTACCGCTTCAGTTGTTTCCGCCATATTTCAATTTCCTTTTGTTTTTTTATTCTTCTGTAATTTACTTATTCCCAATATCCAAAAGATTTATTTTTCTTTTATCCTTTATCATTAAACAGCTCTGTAATTACCACTGCATTCTTTCCGGATAATCTTGCAGGTTGACCGAGTAAAGCCGTTCGACCGTTTGTTATTAATTCGATAGGCTCATTAACTTTTTTATCAAGCAACAATATATCGCCCACCTCAAGACTCATTATCTCTTTGAGAGTAAGCACCGTAGAAGCCAGTTGAGCCGTAATAAAAATGGGCATTTTTTGCATATGACCAAGTATTGCTTTTGAGATATCATCGGCTGAAAAACTACCTACAGCCTCTTCGGCTTTACCCACGACGGACTCCAGTTTGCTGCATCGGAGCATGATGTAAGCTTCAGTTCCTTTTTCATGGCCGGCTTTTTTTACGTCAAAAGTAATTTTGCATATCTCTTCTGTACCTTTGAGTTCAATAGGAAAGAGTCTTCTGACAATGTTCTTATCCGGCTTAAAATCCCAATATTTCTGAGAAAAAGCTTTAATAAGCGCAGAGAGGAGATCCAACAAAAGCGACTCTTCCAATTGAGATAAATCTCTGCCTGAACCCTCAACTTCGGATTCAGGGTCGCCAAGCAATTGTGTGGCCCAGAGAAACGCAGTCTGAGTAGGTATGCTAATTAGTCCACATGGATAGTCCAGGTCGGTGTCGAAAGCAAGATAATAATCATTCTGCCCGCTTTCCATGGCCTGGTCAACAAGTTCAGCGGCAAAATACTGCTCAGTCGAAACAACAGTGACATTAAACTCACTGTGGCAAAAATCAACGAATTTTATAGACATCGATCTTGCTACTCTTTTTGTGAAATCATCGAGCCTGTTTAGCTGCTTGCTATCAAAATAGTGGGGCTTGTTCCAATTGTACTCCGTAGCCTTTATACCCGTAGTATCTTCCAATGGCCCGGACCCAACGGCAATAAGAAGCTGGCGTATTTTTTCTTTACTTAAATTTTTAGCCCCTACACTCATTGTACAGCGAATTCCTTAAATAGAACGTTCTTAATTTTGGGTTTGGAATCAGGAAAAAGCTTTTCATTATAAGCATCCATTACATGTGACTGGATTCGCTTGAGATTACTATCTCCCCTGATATCCTCAAGGTGTAAACTCGCGAGATAAACGGTCAACCAATTCGTTAAAATGGGCTTTTTCGCATCAATAAAAGCAGTGCCTTCTTTTTCATCCACTTCAACACTTACTTCAAGTGTTAAAGAGGCTTTAACATAGCGAGTTACATCATCCACATCGAGATTTGCAATTACAGGCTCCATATGGTAATACCAGCTTTTTCCCGAGTCATCTCCAGAATCCTCTGCATCCATGTTTTCTGACTGTCCTCGTTCGGCACCTCCTGCAGCCAGAGATGCCGGAGAACCAGCAAGCAATCGAGCAAGAGTGAAACCAGCCCCGCCAAAAATCACCACAACAAGAACTATTATTACTTTTGGCAAAAAACGAGCTATCAGGGACTTCTTTTCGCCCGCTTCTGTTTTTTTGTCGTCCTTTTTGCCTTTTTTCCCCTTTTTCTCCTCTTTTTCTTCTTTTTCCGGTGTTTCCGATTGTTTTATTTCTTCTTCATCTGCCATTTTTTTCTCAACCATTAAAGGTAAATATATTCTTTTCATGCCAACTGCATGCAACCTTGTTTACGATACCTATGTATTCTGTCTCTCAGCGTTCGAGCACTAATACCCAAAACCTTTGCCGCCTTAGTCTGATTTCCTCCTGTTCGCCGTAAGGTATCTAAAATCGCCCGTCTTTCTACATGTTCAAGCATTACTCCTCCCAGGTCTGTAACCTGAGCAGTATTTGATCGTGTCTCAAAAGCATTAATTTTTTCTGCACCAAATGAACTCAATCCAAGACCGGCCTGTCTCGAAACCATAAAATTGTTTTTTCCTTCCTGCGGCAGCGGTTGCAATTCATCAAAAAGCCATGAAACATCCGCCAAGGATAATGTCTCTCCAATCCCTAAAATCAACGAAGTTCTGACAACATTGCGCAGTTGTCGGACATTTCCGGGCCAGTGATATTTAGCAAAAATATCCATCATGGCAGGATCAAGCTTTGTGATACGACGCTGCACTTCACGAGTGTAAAGGTTGACAAAATACCAGACAAGATCATGTAAATCATCTTTACGTTCTCTAAGCGGGCAGACCACCAATCTTACACCGCTTAGCCTATAATAAAGATCCTGACGGAAGCGCCCCTGCCGAACTTCCTGCAATAAATCCTTATTCGTAGTACTTACTATCCGAACATCAACTCTGACACTTTCATTTCCACCGACTCGTTCAAAATCCTGTTGTTCGAGCACCCGCAAAAGCTTTGCCTGAAATCTAATAGGTGTTTCAGTAATCTCATCCAGCAGCAAAGTTCCACCGTGAGCCATTTCAAATCTGCCTTTGCGCTGAGTGTGGGCCCCGGTGAAAGCTCCCTTCTCATGTCCAAACAACTCGCTTTCGAGAAGCGAATCACTTAATGCTGCACAATTAATTTTTATATATGATCCCTGGGCTCTTTTACTTTTTTGATATATAAGATAAGAAAAAAGTTCTTTGCCCGTTCCACTTTCGCCGCTTATCAAAACCGGTGCCGAGGTTGGCGCGACCTTTTTAGCCAAATCTACGGTTTGCATGAGTTTTGAACTTCCACCTATAATCCGATAAAGACAGCGTGTGTCCGCGTGAGAAGAAGCTATCGTTGAGATGCTATGATTAGGCAGATAAGTATCCAGGAGATTATCTACTTTTTCATATTCAAGCGGTTTAACCAAGAAATCGGTACAACCCAGTCGAACAGCTTTTACTGCCAACTCAATATTTCGCTGCTGCTTTTTTTGGTTGAGGACTTTGGAGTTTGTCATCATAATTACCGGCAGTTCCGGCCAGTTTGCTCTGATTTTCTCAAGGAGTTCAAAGCCATCCTGCGGTCGACGGGATGAATTTTTCCCCGGGCTTATTATGTCACTGGTAAATACAAGATCACAACTGCCTTTGCTAATAAATTTAATAGCACTTTCTTTATCATTTGCAAGATGTCCTCGTAAACCTTTGCGTGCCAATAGCTCAAGCATAAACCGAGCCAGTTCAGAGTCGTCATCAGCGATCAATATATTCGCGATATCTTCCTGTTTCTCACTGCATTGCTTGTCTATCTCGTTATTAATCACTTCCAGTGTACTCCTTTTACTTTTAAGTGTTCCTCATTTCGACTGCACAATAGCGACCTGATAATCTCGTTTACGATCGGTAATCAATTTAAGCGGCTCATCCTTTAGATACCAACTGAGCAATGCTCTGCGAGCTTCTGCTAGTTCCTTCCATGGCGAATCGGGATACTCAGTAATTAGTTGTTCGTACATCTTCATTGCTTCGGGCTGATTGTCATTTCGCAAACAGTTGCCAATCTGAAATAATATCCAAGCCCTGTCCCGAGCTGAGCCGGCATCATCCGGATTCTTACGTTTGAGCGCCTCCTGATATAATTTTGCAGTTTCCTTCAAATATCCACTGAGAAACAAGGTCTCTGCTAATTCAAAAGGATTGTGAAGATTGCCGGGATCCTGCGAAAGGTTCCTGATTGTTTGCAAAGTTTGTTTTGTTACCAGCCCGGATGGCAGGTTGGCTCCTTCTTCCATTTTATACTGTTCTTTGAGATCTTCTGCTACAGCTTCATTAGGCTCATCAGGCACATCAATCTCATTAGCCTTATCTACCGTAACCACATCAGGGACAATGACAGGTTCAAAAGTTTCCTTCTCAAACTCAAAGTTAACAGAGCGAATTTGATCTATCATCTTTTGAAGTTCGTTCTTTGTGGTCTCATCCTTTTCGTCTTCAGCCATATTGAGCTTAGCCAACCACAATTGGCGCTTGGGACGATTATTTTGATCCGTCGTATTATCTACACTGCTCCGTGATGTTTTTTTGTTAACTTCAGCAGCAGAGCTTGCTAAGTGTAATGTAGAACATGGAAAATGGTTTAGCAAAATCCAAGAACCAAGAACCAGGAACCAATATCTAATAAAATTCATATTTTTCATTACCATTACCTTTGGCCAACAAGAGCTAAAGCCGCATTGTCAAAATTTTTCTGATGATTATAAGCGGCTACCTGCACTTTTAATGCTTTTTGCCGTATCTGGCTTGATACTTCAGAATCTAAAAGCTGCTTGCAAACAGTAATTGCCTGGGAGTATTGACCAAGATCCAAACATACCTCTGCTAATCTGAGGGATATTTCATTCGAATAAGGTCCCGGTTCAGCACTCATCAGAATATCTGTTAATTTTTTGTAGGCTAAATCCAAATCTCCTTTTGCTATATAGCAATTTGCCAACTCAAAAGACAATCTTGTTTTCAACTGAGAGGCAGGCAGAAATTCATCATTGTAGCCAAGTACTTTAATGGCTTTATCCGATAAACCCATAAGGCGAAGAACTTTGCTCTTGAGAAGCAATATATCGACAGATTCTTTCGAAGAGAACTGCCAGGAATCTATAGTCTCGAGCAAAGTAAGAGCCTCGACTAAATTCTCCAGTTTTATATATGTTTCCACCAAATTCGATACAGTCTCCACATATCTTTCTCTGGCAAGACTCCCGACCGGTCCGCTAAGTGCATATTGAAAAGCAAGTGCTGCCTGTTGATAACTCCCTAATGCCAGATTGGTCTTGCCCAGGAGAAAGTAAGCCAAGTAATAATCTTCATTTGTAGAGTCATCAGTAAGCTTGATGTATTTAACCAACCATTTGACAGTAGAGTCGTAATCCTTAATCTGATATGAACATCTACCGGCTCCAAGGGCGGAAGCAATCTGTAATTGCGAAGATAAACCGAGATTGTGTACTTTTCGATAAAGCCGTAAGGCTTCGTCAAAAAAACCTGCGTTCTTCGTTGCATCAGCAAGATTCAAACAAGCCTGACCATAAAATTCGGTTTCATGATACTGCTCAACAAGCTGGGTCAAATCTTCTCTTGCACCCGGATAGTCATGCATCTCGGCTTTTAGCTTGCTCGAACTTAACAGGGCATACGGGGCCCAAGATGATTGTGAAAATTGATTTGCCACCAATTTATATTCCGCGATAGCACTTGCCGGCTGGCCTTCCTGAGTATGCAAAAGCCCCAAAGCAAAATGAGCATTTGGAATACGTTTGTCGTTATGGAATGTAATTACAATATCTCTCCAAAGTGAAACGGCATCCCGGGTAAGCAACTGTATGTGTTCAGATAACGATGAATAGTCAGCCGGATTGTGAATTGTTACGATTCCTTTTTCACCAATGTCGGATAACAAGCCCACGTGCCCCGCCGCCATTTCGATGGCCTGCCGTGCTGTTGCAGATGGCAGATACAAACTTACCGGCCTTTTTCGGACAGCATTCCCTGCCGATTCAGCAACTGATATCTTGTTTTGAATCCAAGAAATATCAAAGCCTGCGTTTGCCACAAATCTTGCCAACAATTCTTCAACAGATGCCCCATAAGCAATGACAGACCAATGAGGAAGAACATCATTCTGATGTTCGAGCTTATGAATCTGCGGGCTGAGTAATCCTTCTTTTAATCGTCCTATGCCGGAATTCAGAAGGCTGCGAAGTTGGGCCACGTCAAGATTTATGAAAGGATCAATATCCCCAGGACTGCTCCATAACATAGATTGAAAATCCTCATCGGCATCGCATAGCAAAAGCACATTTCTGGTCATGCACTCAGCAATCAGGAACTGACAATCACGCTGCAATGATACAATCCAATCCTTGTCGAAATCAACCGCACTAACCATTGCAATCACCTGATAAGCCATGGCTCTCGCCTGGATGTATTGCTTTTTTTGAATTTGCAGTAAACTTAGTTCATAATTTGCAACCACTCTTATAACCGGAGAACGACTTTGTGAAAGTGTTCTGAATAAGCTGTTAGCCTCTTCGCTATTGCCCGCCTTATTGAGACATAAAGCCATTTTATACTGCAGAAAATCTCTCAGTAATTCTTCCCTGGCACCAGATGGAAGATTCCGATAAAGCTGGTCATAAGCAGCATAAGCCTGACTGTAATCATTTTGTAAATACAAGCTCCGAGCAACATCCAATGACAGCGGTTGTTCTGGTGGAAACAAAGGAGCCGGCTGCTGTCTCGATTGTTGTTCCAGTTCGGGAACGACCTGTATTGAATCAGCAACCGGTTGTTGTACTGGCTCGGGGACGACTTGCATTGAATCAGCAACCGGTAAATCAGAAGGATTCATTTGCTGAGTTATGGGTGTTGAAATCTTGTTTGTTGACCATATTAAAGGTTTTAAGACCACATACAGCAACATTGCCCCAATAGTAATAATTGCGGCAACGAACGTTTTCTGAAGGATTGAAAAACGGTTATGCCTAATCGGCCCTCGCAAAGAGCGTTTTTCATTAGCGGAACCTCGAACTGAATTAGTTGGCGTGGAATTTGCCAGAAGCCTGTAGAAATCTTCGTCTCCAACGAACACTTCACGTTCTGAGAGATTCCTATGGACTTCACCCGCAAACAAATCGCCGTCCGAAGGGATTTCTGTTGATTTTTTAATTTTCTGTTCTACTTCTTCAGCCATATATTCTTAACTTTCGCTCCCCCACTACTCATTCTGTTCGTATCGGAAAACGAAACAGCATGAGCACAGACGAGGGCGCAACCCACAAACTATTTTCTTAAAGAAACAGCAATAACTGTGCCAGAGCCAGCTATAGCTATAAGGATTGAAGTATTTAGAGTTATTTAGCCTGAAAATTCAGGTAAAAGCATTATTTTAAAGGTAACATGCAGAAAAAAGATGTCAGGATTCTATACGGCTCGACAGATTTTCTGACAACGAACGAACATGTCTTTATGAGTGAACAGCAACAGGTTGAGACAGATACGATGAGGTAAGTTCGCCCTGCCCCTGTTGTTCGGCACTACAGTCTTTATGTGAATTCTTTTCGATATTGTACTGCTTTACCTTGGCATAAAGTGTTGCTCTGGTTATACCAAGAAGAGCGGCGGCCCGAGTCTTTTGCCATCCTGTTTTCTGCAAAGCCCGAGAAATCAGTTCGCACTCAGCCTTTGCCAAGGAAAAATCTTTAATGATGCCTGGCGTGTGATTTTCCGAACTGTCAGACCATTCAGCCGGCTCAATTATAATTCCATTTAATCCGATTTTTTCTGTTGTTTCCAACAAAATCGCCCTTTCGATAACGTTACACAACTCACGGACGTTACCGGGCCAATCGTGCTTTTCCAAAGCTTCAATAGCTAATTCAGTAAGTGAAGTTATCTTGCCACACTTGTCGGGACAGATAGTCGATGTCCTGAGAAAGTACTCCGCCAAAATCCTGATGTCCTGCCTTCTCATTTGCGAGCGAAGAGGCGCGAGAGTGATAGGACAGATATTCAGACGATAATAAAGGTCACGACGGAAGCGATTGGCTAGTACTTCATTTTTAAGATTACGATTGCTTGAAGCAATTATCGTAGCGTTGCACGTGATATCTTTAACGCCACCGACTTTTCTGAAAGTTTTTTCCTGGAGGACTCGCAATAACTTAGCCTGCAGTTCCATCGACATTTCACTTATTTCGTCAAGCAAGAGTGTTCCGGAACCGGCTAATTCCAACAATCCAGTTTTCTCGCGGTCGGCACCAGTAAAAGATCCTTTCACATGGCCAAAAAGCTCGCTTTCCAAGAGATTTGCGGTTAGAGCGGCACAATTAACAGCTACATATTGTTCGTTCGGATGCCTTAGAACATGTATAGCCTTAGCGGCAAGCTCTTTGCCTGTGCCCGTTTCACCAACAATCAAAATTGGATTACACTTACTTGCAGCGACAAGTTTAATCATATTAAGCGTATTTCGCATCGCTTTACTTGAGCCTACCATAGAGACCGAGCAAGCCAAGTCGTCGGAAAAAAAGGGGCTTTTGTTTTGTTCATTGATAAAAGTTTTTGATTTACTTTTTATTGTGTTGATAATTCGCTCCAACTGAGCATAATCCTGTTTTGTATCCAGATAGCCATAGGCCCCAATCCTGATAAACTCTTCAGCCAGGTCGTTATTATCATCGCCACATCCAACGACTACGATTGGAATATCGATTGATTTTTTATCGGTCCTTTTGGCGAATTCATTCTTATCATTAGCACTTCTTTGAAAAATGAATTCACGGACATTATTAATTCCAAGCCACTGGTCGAAAAGAATCAAATCCGGATTGGTCGTTTGAATAACCTCTACCGCATCATCCAAGTCATCAGCCCCAAAAACTTCCTGACCATACTTCTGAGCCAGTTTTTGAACTTCAGGGTCTTTACTCAGTGTAACAATTCTACTTAAACTCATCCTTGCCCACAATTAAACCATAAGAGTCGTTCATCATTAAGCTATTTCATACAAGTATTTATGTTCCACTGATAGTGGACAATATAAAGCACTAAATCGACAGATAGCCAACGACAACTTTAATTTTTTATGGGACCGGCCAATAATGTCACTGATTTGTTATGCTTAAAGATGTCCCCGTCACATCACAGTAGTTTTATAGGACGTTTCCGAACAGAATAAAACCAAAAGAACAGCAAGACAGTATCACTTTTTATAGGACGTATCAATGTCACCAAGCAGATAAACGCACAGCAACAAGGATTCTCTGCAAACCATAAAGTCAAATCGGCAAATATTTCTGAGATAAAGGAAGATTTATCCCCTGTCATGATCTTTTGTAAGCCGCATCCCTATTTTTATTTTCCTTTTTATTTTCCTTAATGTCTTTTGCGACAGGAATTTGTACATCGCCAAAAGCTGCGGCGACTTTAATGTGGCACAACAATTGCTCTCTTTAATTTTTCGTGTGTATAGCTTTGGTATTTAATTACGCCCGGTATTTTTTAGATTCAAAAAGATTTTTTTTGTCATTAAAGAAAGGTTAAAAAGATCATGGCTTCAGTATCAGAAATAACCTCAGCAAGCAACATCCAGATGGATTACATGAATCTTCTGATAACCCAACTTCAAAATCAGAACCCACTGGAACCGTTGGACAATAATGAGATGGCCACACAACTGGCACAATTTTCACAATTGCAACAGCTTGAATCAATGAACACAAGTTTTGCAGATGTCCTTGCCACTACCGAGCTTTCTTATGCCAATTCATTGTTAGGCAAGGAAATCGCATTCATGGCTTCAAACGAGACAGGTGCGTCAGATGTCACAAGCGGCATAGTAGAGCAAGTTCACAATAACATAGACGGTGAAATATTATTAGGCGTAGGTACTCATACGCTTACATTGCAAGATGTAATATCAGTCAATAAGTGAATTTAAGATTTAATATTCAGATATAAGGAGAAAGAAAGATGAGTTTTGCATTGTCAGCTGGCGTGACTGGGCTTCAAGCCCATCAGAAAATGATTGACGTAGCCGGTAATAACCTGGCCAATGTTAATACTACCGCTTTTAAGGCCAGCAGTATCACCTTCTCGGAACTATTGAGTGAGACAGTCAAAAAGGCCTCGCAGCCAACCAGCACCGTCGGCGGGACCAATCCTCAACAAATGGGTACAGGTGTTGGAGTAGCCGGTATAAACCCAAATATGACACAGGGCAGTATCGTAAACACCGGCAATCCCCTGGATTTGGCATTAGAAGGCGAAGGCTATTTTACTGTAAGTGATGGCCAACAGAATGTTTTCACTCGCGCAGGGGCATTTGCCGTTGATGCAAACTCTATTATGGTTGATCCTGCCACGGGCTATCGTGTCCAGCGTATCGGTGCAATAGGCGAAAGCGACGGCTTCCAAGTTGCCGGAGACAGTGACCTTCATGTTCCTTATGGAACCCCGATGCCGGCACAGCTAACATCAACGGTAACATTATCAGGCAATTTAAGCTCTGATGCGACTCTTACGACAGCACAGACACAAGTATTAGGCTCGGATATCAGTTACACATCAGGGGGTACACAGGCTGTCGCAACCACATTAATTTCAAATCTCGACCAATATTCCGGAACATTGAGTTCTGGAACGATTACCTTCTCCGGCTACAAACCTGATGGAACCGCATTAGGGAGCACTCCAACCGCCGATCTGACAATGCCGGTTACTGCAACGACAACAATGAATGATATACTAACCTGGCTGAACACTGATGAAGGTACTGCTGCGGTTGACGAAGTACAGACGATTTCCAGTACCGCCACAGGCGGCACATTCACGCTGAGTTTCGGCGGCCAAACAACCGGCGCACTTACCTGGGATGATACCGCCGCAGATATCCAGACAGCACTGGAAGCTCTTTCCACTATTGGAGCAGGTAATATAGTCTGTGCAGGCGGCCCCCTTCCCGCCGGCGTTACTGCTACATTTGCAGGAACTTTAGCGGGACAGGACGCCGCTCTGATCACAGTTGATAACACCAATATGACAGGTGGAACAGCTTCTGTTGCAGAAACAACACCTGGACGGGCAGTACAGGGTGTTCTTGGAAGCACTGCGACGGCATCTTTGCTCAACGGACAAATACGTATAACTGATACCGCGAGCGGCTATAGTAAATCAGATTTGACTATGGCTTACAGCGGCGATGGTACGCTTACAATGCCAGGTTACTTCGAGATGTTAACTGTCGGCGGAGAAGAAGTTAAGGGTGTTAATATTATGGTTTATGATTCTCAGGGAGGAAAACACGTTTTATCGGGAGCGTTTGTAAGAACGGGTACCGCTAACACCTGGGATATGGTTTTATCCTCAATGAGCGGCAATATTAATCAGATAACCATACCAAACCGGCGTGTGGAAAATATAACCTTTGACACCACGAACGGTTATTACACAGGTGTAACAGGCAGCAGCAATCCATCAGAATTTGTAGTAAGCTTTGCACATGATCCTTTGAATCCTCAAACGATCGCTTTAGATTTCGGCTCTGTGGGCCAATTAAACGGGCTGACCCAGTTTGCAGGGAATTCTACGGCAGTAGCAAAAGATCAAGACGGGTATGAAGCCGGCCAACTTTCGAGTGTATCTGTTAATAATGAAGGTATAGTAATCGGCGCTTTCTCCAACGGCATCAAAAAAGATATTGGCGCCATACAGGTTTCTTTATTCCAGAATACATCAGGTCTGGAAAGAATCGGCAACAGCTACTATACCTCTACAGCCAACTCAGGAGTGCCGGTTGCTACACAGGCAATGTCCGGAGGCGCAGGCTCTGTCCATGGCGGAGCATTGGAAAAATCAAACTCAGATGTAGCGACTCAGTTTGTTTCTATGATTCAGGCACAAAACGGTTTTCAGGCCAATGCAAGAACCATCCGGGTTGCCAATGACATATTACGAGAGTTAAGCAGCCTTATCAGGTAGTTAGTAATTTCGGGAAATTAAGATGGCAATAGCAAATGCTATAACATCAGGCTTTAATATGATTTTTTTGGCACTGACGCCGATAGAGCGTTGGAAGGCCGCGGGACAGCAAAATACCAGTCTGACCCAACATTGGTTTATCCTAACAGGAGTGGCGGCAATAATCATACTGACCGTGCTACTCTTGATAGTAAGCTATAATCGAATTACACGGGAACGAAAGGTGAGCGGGCAATTATTTTTTGACTTTTCCGAACAAAGAGGTTTGAGCGGTCGAGAATGCCAGCTTTTGCACAGTATAGCACAAAAGGCAGGACTTAGGAAACATCAGGCCATTTTTAGCATGGCCGGAGCTTTTGATGCCGGTGCAAAAAAAATGATAGAAGAATGCTTTGCAAAACAAGGAGCAGAAGAAAGCAAATGGTTACGAACCGAACTTTCTTTTCTGCGTGAAAAGCTTTGCTTCCTAAAAAAATCCTCGGTCTCAATAAACTCGCTATCGAAATTAAAGAAACCAAGCAGCAGACATATTCTCACAGGCAAAAAGCTTTATATCACCCGTCGTACAAGTCCCGACTTAGGTGACTTGGGTGATATTGAGTCAATTGTGATAAAAAATGACAATATGGAACTTACTGTACAATTAACAACACCTGTTGAGAGCAGGCTGGGCGAACTTTGGCGTGTGCGTTATTCATTCGGCGCCTCGGTATGGGAGTTTGATTCTTCGGTAGTTCGTTGCAACGATGATATTCTTGTTTTAAATCATAGCGATAATATTCGGTTCGTGAGCCGCCGCCGTTTCCTGCGTGTTCAAGTAAACAAGCCTGCTTTTATCGCACATTTTCCATTCTCAAAGTCGATTTCGTCCAATAAAAATAACAATACACAAGGTACTGCAAGAAAGCAAAGCTCGGTAAATGCACCAAGCAACTGGGGTCCGCCGGAATTTATGCCTGCGACAGTAACTGAACTGGGCGGTCCCGGCCTCAGGATAGAAACCAACCTTGAAGTAAAAGTCGGCGACAGATTATTGGTAATAGTTAACCTGAGTGAAGAAAATATCCAAGACTTAAATCCGTCCTCAAAAAGCACTTCACTACGCTCTGTCTTGTCGATGGACAGAAAGAGTACATCATCAAAAATAGTAGAAGATATAGCTGAGGTCAGGCATGTAAGAGCCATACAAAATGGTTCATCAATAGCAGTTGAGCTGACAGGATTACACGACTCAGATATTAATGAGTTGATTCGCGCGACCAATGCTGCTTATAAAAAAACCAGCGATAAGAGCAAAGATACTCCGAATTCAATAGAGTCAGAAGGAATAGTTTCGGAACCAGTGATTGCGCAAGGAGACTAAAATGTCAGATATTATAGACCAGGTTAAGACGAGCCTTGATGCCTTAACACAGGAATACGAGACAATTACACATAATCTGGCCAACATAAGCACTGCCGGTTTCAAACGCAGGTGCAACGCATTTTCAAAAACTCTTGATGAACAAATGACAGGAACAGAAACATATTCACCCGGCAGTATTGAACTGAATTCATCCCTTGATTTTTCCCAGGGTAATTTTTTTGAAACCGGTCGACCGTTGGATTTCGCCATATCCGGTAAGGGTTTTTTCGTAATAGAAACACCCAACGGGCCTCTTTACACTCGCAATGGTACATTTCAGACAAACCAAAATGGACAACTAATTAATCCACAAGGACAAATTGTAGCAGGTGAAGGAGGCCCCATCACGATACCGAGTAACGTTGGAATCTCGCAAGTAAGCGTCTCATGGGACGGAAGCATAAGCGCCAACGGCATACCTATCGGCAAATTTCAATTGGTTGATTTTGAAAACAACGAATCCAAACTTGTCCCAACCGGAGATAGCTGTTACCGAATGCCGGATCAAAATATTCAGCCGGTTACTGCTGAGAATATCATCATCAAGCAAGGAAGGCAGGAGCTATCTAATGTTAAGATGGTAGAAGAATTAGTGGATATGATAATGGTGTCCAGATTATACGAAGCAAACATGAAGTTCATTGCGGCCAGAAAAGAAGTAGCCAGCAGTATTACAAGTGCAGCAATGGCCTAAATATGTTCGTTATATATGAGGTAAAAAGCCAAACTCAACAGATGCAGGATTTACACAGTTTAAGATAAGGAGAAATATATTATGTTAAGAGCATTTTCCACTTCAGCTACGGGGATGGCGGCCCAGCAAACAATGGTGGACGTGATTGCAAATAACCTTGCTAATATCAACACCACAGGTTTTAAGAAGAGCCAAGTTTCTTTTCAGGATTTGCTTTATATAAAGCTTAAGAATGCGGGTTCAGAAGTGGTTTCAGGATTAAAATCGCCATCCGGTCTGGAAGTAGGCAGTGGAGTTCGAACGGCTGCAACAGTAAGAGTTTATAATGGAGGTGAACTTCAAAGCACTGAACGGGCTCTCGATATTGCAATTTCAGGCGACGGGTTTCTTCAAGTGAGCATGCCAAATGGTGATATAAAATACACACGCGACGGTTCACTACAAACAAACGCTGACGGGGAATTAGTCACCTCTACCGGATATCGCATAGAACCCGCTATCAGCATCCCTACGGATATAACAGCTCTTGATATAGGCAAGGATGGAAGTGTCAACGTTACAGATTCTGCCGGAACACAATCAGTAGTAGGAACAATAGAGCTGGCACGTTTTCCCAATCCTTCCGGTCTGTCTGCAGAAGGCGAAAATCTTCTGGCCGCAACTGAAGCAAGCGGTACGGCGACGACCGGCACTGCAGGAGAAAGTGGTTTCGGTTTTATCCAGTCAGGATTTCTTGAAAAATCCAATGTCCAGATGATTACCGAACTTGTCAACCTAATCACTGCCCAGCGAGCCTACGAAACTAATTCCCGTGCGATAAGAGCGGGAGATGAAATGCTAAGAAAGGCAAATGAAATAGCACGGTTCTAACGGAAATAACCATGATTAGTAATAAAATAGTCAATACTATCTTAGCTGCGTGTCTGCTGCTGCCATTAAACAGCAATGCCGACAATACGGCGAAAGAATCCGCTCTTCAGATTTATCTGCCGAGAGAAATTACAATCAAAGACAAGCTCTTAAGCCTTGGCCAAGTCAGTATAATCCGGGGTCAGGAATCGCTTGTAGCCAAGGCAAGCAAAATCACATTAGGGCAGATTTCAACACCCGGTCAGAAGATTATTATTGACAGAAAAATAGTTCTAAGCAGATTGGCCTGCAACGGAATCCCTTTGTCGAAAATAACACTAACCGGAGCAAAAGCAGTTACTATAAAACAACAAGAAAGAACTATCAGCAGCGATGAGCTTATTAAGTTAGCAAATTCTTTTCTGGAAAAAAATCCTCCCGGTATATCAGTTTGTGGATTCAATCCAATACGGCTACCTAAAGATTTCATAATCACAGGAACAGGCCAAGATATTAGCTTTTCTCCCCGATTAGTATCCAGCAGAACCAAAAATCAAGTAACGGTTGAGATTGCCATACATTCAGGCGGTAAAAAAATAGGGATGTCTGAGATCGTTTACAGGCTGAAATATAATTGCCGACAAGCAATAACAAAGATTGATATTCCCACTGGTGCGGTTATCAGTCCCGATAATGTAAAAATAGAAAAGAGAATTTCGAACTATCCGGAACCTGCTGACTGGAAGCCCCCTTTCGGGCTCATTGCCAAACGTCAGATACCAGCCAAGACCTTTCTTAATCCAAATATGTTGGGCCCGGTTAAATCCCCAATCATTACAAAGCGAAATCAAAAGGTTGTCATTCGGATTGACATGCCGGGATTTCTGATTACGGCTTTCGGAAAAGCCATGCAGGACGGTAGAGCCGGTGATTATATTAAAGTTCGAAATATTGACTCACAGCGAATAATCTTAGCCATGATTAACGAAGATGGAAGTGTAAAACCAGCTTTCTAAAAGGAGAAATAATGAATAACAGAAAAGTATTGATGCTCGCTTTGGTAATTTGTGTTCTTTTGTCAGCTACCTGCTCCCAGGCAGGTTCTATCTGGGCCAAGAGAGATAAGAATATGAAGGAGTTATACGCCGACGATGTAGCCCGTCAGATAGGCGACATCCTGACCATAAAAATCGGCGAAACCAGTAAGACCGACAACAAAGCAAAAAGGGACATGAAAAAAGAAACAGATCGGTCAACAACTTTTGCCGGCGGTCCAGATTTCACCTCCCAAGGTACGTTAGATAGACTATTGCCAGAACAATTGCTACCCGGTCTCAATACAACTGCCACATCAGCTAATGAGTTAAAAAGCAAGGCTGATTACAAAGATGAGCGTAAGTTTGAGGACCAGGTAAGCGTGGTAGTTATGGATATCCTTCCGAATCACAATCTTATTGTTATGGGGACTCGCAACCGTAATATCGCGGGAGATATACAAACGATAGAGGTAAGCGGTATAGTAAGGCCAAGCGACGTCGCATTCGATAACACAGTCAAGAGTGAAAAAGTTGCGGATTTTCGTATTGTAACGAAAAATTCAGGTGTTTCGGCACCATACACAAGACCGGGCTGGCTTGGCAAGATATTTGATGTTATCTGGCCGTTTTAATTAAGCAGTGTGCAAAGATTTTTGAGAGTAACAGCTTATGAAATCAATTATACGAACAAAAGAAAAAAAGAGCATAACAGCCCTTATGATTTTTGTATTCCTGGTCCTAGTGTTTATGGCTGGTACCGGACAATGCGAACGAATAAAGGATATCGTCGATATTCAGGGGCTTAGAAGCAACTCACTTACAGGTGTCGGCCTGATTGTAGGCCTGGCCAGCACTGGTGATACCACATTGCTTTCGCGACAAATGCTGACAAACATGCTAAGGGATTCAGGGCTGGTCCTTTCTCCTTCTGATTTTACCGGCGGTAACATTGCAGTGGTTTGGGTAACTGCAGAATTAGGCCCATTTGCCCGAGAAGGTTCCCGAATCGACGTTGACGTTTCTGCTATAGGAGACGCCAAAAGCCTTCAGGGTGGAAAGCTGCTGCCGACACCCCTGAAAGGTCTTGATGGCCAAGTTTATGCTATAGCTGACGGAGGAGTATCGATCGGCGGCTGGACTGCATCAGGGGACAAGGCTTCGATTACAAAAAACCACCAAACAGTAGGACGAATTCCCGGCGGCGCAGTTGTTGAAAAGGAAGAAATAGCTACGTTTGTCGAAAACATTGGTGGGTATAGACTTATCACATTTCATCTTAGAAACAGTGATTTTTCAACTGCAGAGCAAATCAGTCAAGCTATCAACCAGGATTACCCAAACAGCACAGTAGTAGTTGATGCCGGTACAGTTAAGGTAAAAATTCCAGACGAAATAAGTCAAGCAGAAATAGCCGGCTTTATCGTCGATATTAGAAAACACGAAGTTAAAGTTGATGTTCCTGCTGTGGTGGTAATCAACGAGCGTACCGGCACAATCGTGATCGGTGAAAACGTCGGTATATCCGCGGTAGCAATTTCTCAGGGCAGCCTTGTTGTAAAAATCAAAGAAATGCCAATCATTTCACAGCCAACAGCGTCTTTCTCAGATGCGGGACAAACCGCTGTAGTTCAAGATACGTTGATAGGAATCGAAGAGCAAGGATATCTGATTCCTATGTCGAGATCAGTTACCGTCTCAGAGCTGGCAAAAAGCCTTAACGGCATAGGAGCAACACCGACAGATTTGATAGCCATATTCAACGCTTTGAAAAAAGCCGGTGCCCTTCAAGCAAAACTGGTGATCATGTAGGAGCAATTTAATGGACAGCACCAAATTGATACTAACTGAACCAGTCTCATCACCAAGTATGCTGGAACAACTGAGCCAATCGAAGCTTAAGAGTCTTTCAGACGAGAAGAAAAAACAAGTAGCCAAAGATTTCGAATCCGTTTTACTGGATAAGCTGCTGGAAGAAATGAAAAATAGTATCACGGACTGGGGCCTCGAAAAAGATGCAGCTTCCAAACAAACAGAGGGGATATTTTGGCTATACCTCGGGCGTGATATTGCAAACAACGGAGGCCTTGGATTGTGGAAGGATATATATAAATATTTAACAAATGCTGAGCAGACAAATACAGTACAACAATCAGTGGATGACCAGATATGAAATCGACTGCAACTGAAATAGAAAATAAAGTTGATAAACTGCTGACTTGCCTCGATAAAGACAGCCAACATATACAGGAGAGTTTGTCGCAACTGAATAAATTACGCAGCTATGTTATCAAGCGTGACGATTCCGGCCTTAGCAAGCTTCTTAAGGTCATTCAGGCTGAGGTGGGCAGCTACAGAAACCATGAATCAAAACGGCAAACAATCCGAGAAGAATTGGCGAATGCTCTTGGGTGTAAAACAGAGCAAGTAACTTTGTCGGCATTGGAAAGACGTCTGTCAAAAGTGAAAAAAGAACAGGTAATCGCAAAGAAAGCAAAATTAATGTCATTGATTAAAGAGCTTAAGAAAGAACATTTAAGCACGATTTTGCTTTTATCTGAATGCGCAAGATTCAACAACCTGCTTTTGAAGAGTATCTTCGATCTCGGCAAGACAGGGGCGGTTTACTACAACTCCAATGGTGTTACCAAACAACAAACTGATATGGCTTTCGTAAACCTGCATCTCTGAGTAATGTCATCGGGTTCCTATTGAGCTTCGAGTAAAGCCCAATAGAAACCGGATGGAAATTGTGAGCACAAATGTTAAATTAAGAGTTAAGAAATGGATAGTCTTTCCATAGGAATCAGCGGCCTTCAAGCAGCCCAGAAGGCTTTTGATATAATCGGTAATAATGTTGCCAATGCGGCTACTGAAGGATACCACCGCCAGAGAATAGAACTGAGCCCTTCTTATACATCGCAAGTCGGCGATGTTCTTTTGGGCGGAGGTGTGGATGTAGTCGGGGTTACCAGATTAATTGATGAACTTCTGGAAAAGGAGATTGTTCGTCAAGAATCATTATTAGGGCAGGTATCTCAGGAATTTGCCACACTGCGAACAGTCGAAAACGCATTTGGAGAGCTTGTAGAGGGGAGCGGTTTAAGCGAAGCTATAGACAAGTTTTTTAATGCATTGCAGGATCTTTCCGCTCATCCAACAGAGGTTATCCAGCAAAATCAGCTTATAACCGAAGCTACGGCTATGACCGGCCAATTCAGAACATTAGGAGAATTTCTTTCAGCAGTGGAAGAACAAATTGAGTTGGAAGCCCAGAATACAATCACACAAATAAATATTCTTTCAAACAGAATAGCCGAACTCAACGACAATATCAAACAGCAGGAAATTGGCGGGGGCCAGGCCAATAATTTACGTGATCAAAGAGACCAGAGCATAACAGAACTTTCAAAAATGGTTGGAATAGAAACCAAGACCAAACCGTATGGTGTAGTCGATGTCTATGTAGCCGGAACCCCTGTGGTAATAGGCGCTACTCCTATCGAACTGGAAGTGGGTTTGAAACAAGCGGGTACTCTGGGAATATCTGTCGCCGGTACGAACAACTATAATATAAATATCGAAGGGGGTCAATTAAGTGGATTATTATCATTAAAAAATGATCTGGTCTCTGATATTCACACTGACCTGGACAATTTGGCAAACGCAATGATACAGCAGATGAATCAATACCATGTCCAGGGTGCAGGTTCAGCAGGTTCGTTTACCGACCTGACCGGCTGGCCTGTAACGAGCCAAAATCTGGCCGATTTTGGCTCGGAAGTAACAGACGGGAGCATCTATATCAGAGTTACAAATACGAGCACCCAAACGATTACCCGTAACGAAATAACCGTTGACAAATCCGCCGATACTTTATCCGACATAGCTACTCTTATTTCAGGTATTACAGGCCTTAGTGCTTCAGTTGTTTCTTCCAAGCTTAACATTCAATCGGATGCAAACTATACATTTGATTTTCTTCCCGCAGTACTTCCACTACCCACGGCCAGCACTTTATCCGGTTCACCGCCAACTATATCCGTCTCAGGTATTTATACAGGTACTTCGAATGACACATTCCAGTTTACAGTCGTAGAAGGAGTAGCAGGTGCCGCCGCGGTAGGCAACGGCACTATACAGCTTGAAGTAAGAAATGGAGCATCGCAGCTTGTCAGCACTCTCGATGTAGGTGCCGGTTATGCAGCAGGTGACAAACTTGATTTAGGCAATGGAATCAAAATATCTCTTAGCACAGGGGATTTAAACAATGGTGAAACCTTCGATGTTGATGCTTTTTCAAGCACCGATACATCAGGTTTATTAGCTGCGGTTGGAATTAATACCTTTTTATCGGGTAGTACTGCTTCGGACATAGGGGTATGTTCAGATATAGCTGCTACTCCAGGCCGGGTAGCATCAGCCCTTGGAGCGAATATGACCGACAACACCAATGCTTCACGGATGAGCGGCCTGAGAGACCAGGCATTAAACAGCTTAAACTCTATGACACCGGGAGAGTTTTACCGCCAGATGGTTACAGACATAGGTCAACAGTTATTTGTTAAAGAGGCGCGCAAAGACAATATCGAATCTATGGTCCTCAATCTCAGCAACCAGCAAGGCGAGACAAGCAGCGTTAACATCAACGATGAGGCCGCCAAGATGTTGGCCTTTGAGCAGATGTTCCAGGCAATGAGTAAATACATGAGTATCATTCAGTCGTCGTTGTCAACAATGATGGAAATACTGTAAAGGAGTAACTGACATACAGTGAAGAATCAAACAGATTTGGAATTTAAATAATGAGCGGATCACTGAACAATATTTATAATAATGTCAACTTCGCATTGAATCTTCATACCGAAGCGATGTCCATCCTTCAGGAACAGGCTTCTACAGGCTCACGGATAAACAGAATCTCTGATGATCCAACGGCTGCTTATCGCATTTTAGGACTCAATACTAATTACAAATCCCTGGACAATTACGTATACAACCTTTCGGAAGTTACAAGCACATTGGAACTTTCATCCACAGTTGTACAAGATATAACTTCAAGTTTTACCGACACCCAAATGCTTCTAACTCAAATTACCAGCGGCATCTACAACGATGATGCAAGACAAAGAACTGCCGAAGGAATCAACGATATATTAGAGCAAACGGTCTTACTGGCTAATACTAAACACATGGACCAATACCTCTACGGAGGAAGCAGTACGGGAACTGCTCCATATACAGTTGAGCGTACCAACGGAAAAATAACGAAAGTGACTTACACCGGCAGTCTTGAAAACAGGGATATTGAGGTAGCTCCAGGCGTAGAATCATCGGCATTCTACGTTGGTAATGATATATTTCGCTCCGATGACCGCAGCACCCCGGTTTTTAGCGGTTATACCGGAGCCCAATCCGGTACAGGGACGTCAAGCTGCCGTGGAGGTGTCTGGTTGACAGTAACCGGATCAGCAGGAAATTATGACCTCTCTATTGACGGCGGCCTGAGCACTTTCAATACAAACGGGACTGATACCAACTTAGCTGTAACAAACTCTCAAACTGGCGAAGTCCTATACGTTGATACCACAGGAATAACCAGTACCGGAACTGATTTAGTAAGAATACCAGGAACTTATGATGTCTTTAATACCCTTATTACTATACGAGATGTGTTGGAAAATCAGAATGGACTTACGAACGCACAAGTACTTGAGCAGGCAAAAAACTTACCCTATTCAATAGATGAGATAAGTAAGGTTTTGGTAAAAGCCGAGGTATCTATTGGTTCTAAAATCGGCTTTCTGGACGACCTCAAGCATAGCCTGGAGAACATTCAATACAATACAGAAGAAGAAACGACCCACTTGCAGGAAGCAGATATTGCTCAAATAGCTATAGATCTTTCCCGCCGGGAAGTCCTTTATCAAATGTCATTATCAGTGGCTGCAAAACTAATGTCCATGTCGCTGTTGAATTACATCTGATAGCTTTTTGAGAGCTAAAGATCAAAAACGGAAAGTAATTTGAAAACATAAATGTTTGATATTTATACAAGTTTTCCGCCTGGGGGCTGAAAAACGCAGATATAAGCAGATATTAGTTAACGGCACGGAATTTGCATCATTGTCAGTAAGATAATGACCATGGGATGGTCAATTTTAAACAATTAGGAGTAAATCAGATGGCACGAATGGGGTCAAACTCGAATCAAAGCGGTGAACAAGGACACAATAATGTGCCTGGAAACCGTAATCATTACGAAAGAGGTTTGGAATTTGCTGAAGCCGGGAAACATCAGGAAGCTCTGGCCTGTATGCAGGAACATCTTCGCATAACCGGCGGCAACGCCCAAGTACTGAATGATACAGGGGCAATCCTGCACTGCCTTGGCCGTTCGGAGGAAGCCATTGAGCATTTTATCAAAGCTCGAAGGTACCAAACAGACTCCATCGAAATATTGTGGAATCTCGCAGAAGCATATCTTGCTGTCGGCAAAGCCAAGGAAACTATGCAGCTTTTCGATAATATGGAGCAGCTTGGTATATTGAACGTTGACGTAGTCAACAGAACCGCCAACTTATTCGTGCAAGAGAATAATAAAGCAGATGCCATCGAAATATTAATCCGCTCACTACGAATTTGGCCCAATCAGGAGATTCTCAAGCCGATGATTGAGGTGATTCGCCACAAAAGGCCGAAGATAGCTTTCTTTTGTGGATTAAAAGGCGATACAAAATTTCTAACGGATATTTGCACATTTACCGAGCGGCGTTTCCCAGTGAGATTTTTTGACGGAGACAACATTGAGCAAGTGCAGGAATTAATGGAATGGAGCGATATTTCCTGGTTTGAGTGGTGCACTAATCTTGCAGTGGAAGCTTCAAAATTACCTAAGGTCTGTAAGAATATTGTACGTCTTCACCGCTTCGAGGCTTACGGTGACTGGCCAAGCCAAGTCCAATGGGAAAATATTGACACACTCATCACTGTCGGCAACTCATTTGTCAAAGAAAGTCTGGCTAAACAAGTTCCGAATATTAACAACCGAACCCGGCTCGTTACCATCCCAAATGGTGTTAACCTCGATAAATTCAAGTTTATCGAAAAACAGCGAGGCAAAAATATTGCCTGTGTAGGTTATCTGAATATGAGAAAAAATCCGATGCTACTTTTGCAATGTATGCAGAAACTGCATTACATTGACTCGGAATATAAGCTGTTTTTTGCCGGAGTCTTTCAAAATCCAATGCTTGAACAGTATGTCAGGCATATAGTCCAACAACTTGAACTAACGGATGTGGTGTTTTTTGACGGTTGGCAGGAAGACATAAATTTCTGGCTAGAAGACAAACACTATATCGTTTCCGGTAGTATCGGAGAAAGCCAGGGTATGGGCATTATGGAAGGTATGGCTCTTGGCCTGAAACCGGTTATCCACAATTTCCCCGGTGCAAACCAGATATTTCCATCAGAGTTCTTATTTAATATTGCAGAAGAATTCTGTAATCAAATCCTTTCCGATAATTACCAGCCCAAAAGATATCGCCGTTTTATAGATGAAAGCTATCCGCTTAAAAACCAGTTGACCGATATTAATAATATATTCACTCAATTTGAGAGCGAGATAGATTCCCAACAAACAGTGTCTGCATTTTCCAATAATTTGCAAAATTTGAATCTTAACGAGATTAGATTTCCAACAGAAGTTTCCGTTCCGAGCTCAGATAACAACTTGATTGTGTAATTTTTGTTTTGAGAAAATATCAGGTACTCCTGGAATGTCAAAAAAATACGAGAGAGTCCCAAAACACATCGAAGGTTCTTTTGGGTCACATAAAAAGGCCGAGCCGGTTGTTAGTGTGCTAATCACAACTTTCAATCGGCGTCGATACTTCGCTGAAGCCCTTGCCAGCATTATATGTCAGAACTATAGAAATCTTCAGATAATCGTGGTAAATGATGGCGGTGAAGATGTAAGCGATATTGTCAACTCATATAACGACCGGCGGATCTTATTTATAAATAGAAAAGAGAATCGCGGCCAGCCCTACTCCCTCAATGAAGCGATTGCCCAGTCTCATGGTAAATATATCTGTTATCTTGGTGATGATGATCTTTATTATCCGCATCACGTGAGCACTTTAGTCGATGCTCTGGAAAATCAAACCGATTGTCAGGTTGCGTACAGTGACTTGTACAAAGTTTATTGTCAGGTTTGTTCGGACGGCAGCCGAAAAGTCTTAAGCAAAGTCGTTGAAATCAGTAGAGATTTCGATCGCTTTTTTATGCTGTATTATAACCATGTGCTTCACGTAAGCCTAATGCACCGAAGGGATTTGCTGGAAAAAACGGGGCTATATAATGAGGACACTATCATTTTAAGAGACTGGGATATGACCCGGCGGCTTGTTTTCTTCTCTGATTTTTACCATGTCCCGGAAATTACAGGCGAATTTTATCAGCCCGCGGGTAAATGTGACAGAATATCAGTGCTGGGACGCAAAGATGAAAAGAAATATGCGAGAAATATTTTAACAATACGAACCACGAGACCCGCCAAACCATGGACAAAACTCAAAGATATGTCCATAATTTTTACTACAGAGAGGTTGAATAAGCAGGCGGGAACAACCCTCGGCTCTATCTGGCAGCGAACATTCTATCCATATGAGGTTTATCTGCCCCTGCCGGCAGAAAGCCTCGATAAACTCGAATCAGAGATGCCTAATATAATCCCCGTACCTGTTAATCCAATGTCTTCTCAAGAGCAGCGAATAGACACAGCTTTAGCCAGATGTGATGGCGAATATATTGCCATAGTACCAAACGGATTTCCGATGAGAGAATTCTGGATAGAAGATTCTCTCCATGCTTTGAACAACAGTTCAGCCAACAACGAAGGATTCGAGCTGGAAGATTCAACAGACAGGCTCTGGGCGGTAGTACTCAAAAAAGAAGATTTACAGTACGCTCGGAGAAGCTTTCCAAATCTTCCTGTTCGTGAATCTCTAAATGCGGCCAGCATTACCATAAGACACTTAAAGCCGGAAGAAATACCGTTTCAGTTTGACCAATTACTCGAAAAAGCCAGAAACGCAGAAAAAATTGGTAACTGGTCAAAGGCTGCTGAAATGTTTGAATATATTGCCACACATCATCAAAATGAGTTGTGGATGAAATCATTAGCTGCAAACGCCTCCTTTCAAGCCGGCAGCCATATTAGAGCTGCCAATCTCAGCCATGAAATAAATGGCCAGCGACCAACAGTGGATACACTCTTATTGGAGGCTAAGATCAAACGCGAACAAAAGGATTATAACCTGGCGATTAAGCTACTCGAAAAAGCGGAACAAATACTCGAAGGAAAAAACTTGCTATGGATATAACACAAAATAATGTCGATGAACAGCACGACTCGACACAGCATTACGAAGTTTTGCAGGAACTTGGTGACTGTTACTCATCTGTGGGTAATTATTCACAAGCCCAACAATACTATGAAAAAGCTGCCATCTTATCACCCGATGAGGCTGATCCTTACGTTGGACTTGGAGTAATAGCCCTGCAAAAGAATCTTCTCGATGATGCTGAAATAGCATTCAGAGTCGCCTGTAGGCTGAATTCCAATTGCGCCAAGGCCTATGCGGGTTTCGCTATGATCGCACAGCAAAGAACCGATTACAAGCAGGCCTTTGAGATGTATCTTAAAAGCCTGGAGCTTGACACCGATAATCTGATAGCTCTTCTGGGCCTGTTTCAGACCTCCTGCCAAATGGGTTCATTTGCAAAGGTTATACATTACCTAGAAATGTATTTGAATATGCATCCGGGCGATACTTCCGTTATGTTCCCTCTGGCAGCATTATATATGAAAGATGGAAAGTTCGAGGAGTCTAAAAATATTCTCCTGAACCTTTTAAGCCTGGACGAGAATCACAAAGATGCAGTTAATCTCCTGGAAGAAGTAGAACATAGTTTGGCTCAAGCAAAACAAGTAATCCAAACAGGAGCAATGATGCAATGAGCATAGACAATGTTGAAATTATTCCAGACGAACAGATATATCTGGACGAGCTACGAAACATTTTGAAAAAACAAATAGGATTAGCTCAACAGGGTAATGTTAATGCAATTGAAGCCTTAAGCAAACAATCCAACTCTCTTGTGGGGAAAATTGCCAAATCAGGTATTCTTGAATCGCCTGAATTTAAAAGTCAACGTGAGCAGTTGCGAAAATTATACCAAGATCTATGCCTTACTCTTACAACACAGCAGGCTGAAAACGCCAAAGAACTAAGTCAGGTCCGTAAGGGCAAAAAAACTATCGCAACTTATGGCGGCAATATTTGATTAAAAGAAAGGGCAAATTGTGAGATCGCTGATAACCGGTGTTACCGGTTTTGTTGGAAGCCATCTGGCAGAGTATATACTTGAAAATCATACAGAGGTTGAAGTTGCCGGTTTTGTTCGATGGCGCTCACCGAAAGACAATATTGAAGGTATCTTAAACAAAATATCCTTGTATTATGGTAACTTGCAGGACTTCCCATCGGTAAGGAATATGTTAGCTTCTTATAAGCCGGATGTTATTTTTCATCTGGCTGCACAGTCGTATGTTGATTTTAGTTTTTTAGCGCCTATCGAAACACTGGAAACCAACATTGTTGGCACATGCAACTTGCTTGAAGCAGTAAAACAGTTAAAACAATCAGACTCATATAATCCTGTAATTCACGTGTGCAGCTCATCTGAAGTGTACGGTCAGGTAACTAAGGACGAGATTCCAATTAAAGAGAGTAATACTCTGCGACCTGCATCCCCCTATGCAGTGAGCAAAGTTGGTGAAGATATGCTGGCGCTTCAATACTGGAGTTCATGGGAAATTAAGACTATTCGAAGCAGAATGTTCACACATACAGGACCGCGCAGGGGTGAAGTTTTCGTGGTCTCCAATTTTGCCAAGCAGATAGCAATGATAGAAGCCGGATTGGCTGAGCCTACTGTTAAAGTTGGAAATCTGAATAGTGTAAGGACGTTTTCCGATGTCCGTGACGCAGTAAGAGCTTACTGGCTTCTGGTTAATAAGTGCTCACCGGGTGATGTTTACAATATCGGAGGAGTTGAAACGTTGACAATCGGCCAAATGCTCGATAAGCTTCTCGAACTCTCGACAGCTAAGAATATAAAAGTTGAAGTTGATCCGACAAGGCTGCGACCTTCAGATGTCACTTTACAGATTCCATGTATCGATAAATTTCAAAATGCGACAAACTGGAAACCCGAAATATCATTCGAAAAAACATTAATTGACACCCTTGAATACTGGCGCAACTTTTATAAGAAAAATAAATAAGATGATCAACCTTAACAACAAAAATATCTTTCTCGCCGGCTCTACCG